>JALDXK010000005.1:0-29498 GCA_032155105.1 Acidobacteriota bacterium | reverse complement strand
CATGGTCTTGAACCGATTCGGGTATTTCGCCACAGCGGCCCAGTCGGGCTCGCCATTCACCCACAGATCGCCGAGCAGGTTCACCATCGCCGACGGCTTGAGCTGCGCGCTGTCTCCCAGCGACAGGCCGCAGATCGCGCGCACCTGCTGCTCGAACTGCGACGTCACGCACGCGTCGAGCGTGAAATGCCCGGAGTTGTGCGGGCGCGGCGCGATCTCGTTGACCAGCAGCCGGCCATCGGTGGTGACGAAGAACTCGACGCACAGCACGCCGACGTAGCCGAGATCCTCGAGCACGCGATGCGCGAGGTGCACGGCCTCGCCGGCAATGCCGGCAGGGATCCGCGCCGGCGACACCGTGAGATCGAGGATGTGATTCCGGTGCAGGTTCTCGACGGCGCCAAAATGCGCGAACTGACCGTCGAGGCCGCGCGCCGCGACAACGGAGACTTCGTGGGTGAAGTGGACCAGGCGCTCGATGATCGCTTCCTGGTGGCCGATCAGGCCCCACACGCGCTCCGCGTCCTCGATGCGATCGATGCGATGCTGGCCCTTGCCGTCGTAGCCGAACGCCGCGGTCTTGACGATCGCCGGCAGCCCGACCACGCCGAGGCCAACCGCGAGCTCGTCGAGTGATTGCGCCTTCGCGAACGGCGTGACCGGGTACCCGCGATCGGCGAGGAACGCCTTCTCGCGCGCGCGCTGCTGCGTGATGTGGAGCGCCGCGCCGGCAGGCCGCACGGGAACGATCTCGGCCGCGGCATCGGCGGCGTCGGTGGACACGTTCTCGAATTCGAAGGTCACCACGTCCACGCCGCGCGCGAACGCGCGGATCGCGTCGATGTCGTCGTACTCGGCGCTGACTTCGAGGTCGGCAACCTGGCCGGTGGGGGTATCGACGCCGGGCGAGAGCGTGTGCACGCGGTAGCCCATGCGGCGCGCTTCGAGCGCGAACATGCGGCCCAGCTGTCCGCTGCCCAGCACGCCAATGGTGGCGCCGGGCAACACGATGCGGTTCACGGGAGCGTATCCTGCCGCACTTTCGCGGTCTGCTCGGCGCGGAACTGCCGCAACCGCTCGCGCAGTTCCGGACGCGTCGTCGACAGCATGCTGACGGCGAGCAGCCCGGCGTTGATCGCCCCCGGCTTGCCGATGGCCAGCGTGCCGACCGGCACGCCGCCCGGCATCTGCACGATCGAGAGCAGCGAGTCGAGCCCCTGGAGTGCCGCGCTTTGTACTGGGACGCCGAGCACGGGTAGAACCGTGTGCGATGCCACCATGCCTGGCAGGTGGGCCGCCCCGCCGGCGCCGGCGATGATCACTTCGATCCCGCGGGCCTCGGCGCTTTCCGCGAACTCGGCCATCCACACCGGCGTGCGATGCGCCGAGACGACCTGCTTCTCAAATGGAACGGCGAACTTCTCGAGGATCTCGGCCGTGTGACACATCGTGTCCCAATCGGACGTCGATCCCATGATGACGGCGACGAGTGGTTTATCGGGCACGATCAGAAACGCAAAGTATATCCTAGGCACCGTACGCACGGTACGCACCGTGCGCACCCTGGCTCTTATGGAATGGTTGAACTACCATCACCTCCTGTATTTCTGGACGGTCGCGCGCGAAGGCACCATCGCGCGCGCGAGCGAGGAGCTGCGCCTGGCGCAGCCCACCATCAGCGGACAGATTCGCGCGCTCGAGGAGCAGCTCGGCGAGAAGTTGTTCCAGCGCTCGGGCCGCAACCTCGTGCTCACCGACATCGGCCGAGTGGTTTTTCGCTATGCCGACGACATCTTCGCCACCGGCCGCGAGCTGATGGACACGCTGCGCGACCGGCCCACCGGCCGCCCGGTGCGGCTGCAGGTCGGTGTCGTTGATGAAGTCACCAAGAGCATCGCCTATCGATTGCTCGAGCCGGCACTGCGCTTGAACGAGCCGGTGCACATCGTGTGCCGCGACGGCGCGGCCGAACGGCTGCTTCCCGATCTCGCCACGCACGCGCTGGACCTCGTGATCGCCGACGCGCCGATCTCTCCGGGCATCAAGATCAAGGCGTTTACGCATGCGCTCGGTGAAACGCCGGTCACCGTTTTTGGCGTCGCCAAGCTGGCCGCGCCTCGCCGCAAGAACTTCCCGCGCTCGCTCGACGGCGCACCGTTCCTCGTGCCGACCGTCGGCAAGACGTTGCGCCGCACGCTCGATCACTACTTCGACCAGAAGTCGATTCGCCCGCGCGTGATCGCCGAGCTCGACGACAGCGCGCTGCTGACCGCGTTCGGCCAGGGCGGCGCGGGCCTGTTCGTGGCCCCGACCGTACTCGAGAAGGAAGTGACCCGCCAGCATGGCGTGGTGATCGTCGGCCGCCTCGACGAGGTGCGCGAACGCTACTACGCGATCTCCGTCGAGCGCCGGCTCAAGCACCCCGCGGTCGTCGCGATCTCCGAGGCGGCCAACGAGATCCTGATGGCGAAGCGGCCGCGCTAGGGCCGCCCCACCCCCGACTGGCGTCACGGCCACGGCTGGCCTAGACTGCGGGGATGAGCCGCTTCCTCGCCGTCTCAACTTTCATCGTCGCCGCGTCGATCGGGCTCGGCGCGCAGCGCCAGGCCCTGTCGGTGCCCCACACCCAGTTCACGCTGCCGAACGGGCTCAACGTGATCCTGCACCGCGACAGCAGCGTGCCGGTGGTGTCGGTCAACATGTGGTACCACGTCGGCTCCGGGCACGAGCGGCCCGGCCGCACCGGCTTCGCGCACCTTTTCGAACACGTGATGTTCGAGGGCTCGATGCACGTGCCCGAAGGATCGTTCGACTCGTGGCTCGAGGCCGCGGGGGCGAACAACAACGGCTCGACCACCGTCGATCGCACCAATTACTACATCGACATGCCGGCCAACGCGCTCGAGCTCGCACTGTTTCTCGAGTCGGATCGCATGGGCTTCCTCCTCGACGACAAGGCGCCCGACAAGATCAACGGCCAGCGCGACGTGGTGAAGAACGAGAAGCGCCAGAGCGTGGACAACCAGCCGTACGGCCAGGCGTTCATGGAGTTGCCGGCGATGCTGTATCCCCCCGGGCATCCCTACAGCTGGTCGACGATCGGCTCGATGGAGGACCTCACCGCGGCCAGCTTCGAGGACGTGGCGCGGTTCTTCCGCACCTATTACGTGCCGAACAATGCGAGCCTGGTCATCGCCGGCGACATCGACATCGCGCAGACGAGGAAGCTGGTCGAGAAATGGTTCGACGAGGTGCCGCGCGGCAAGCCCGTGCCGGCGCTGGGGCCGCCGACGCCGGTGCTCGACGGCGTGAAGAGGAAGACCATCACCGATCGCGTGCAGCTGCCGCGGCTCTACATGGCCTGGCACACGCCGTCGTTCATGAAGCCCGGCGACGCCGCGCTCGACATCGTGGCGAACCTGCTCGCCGGCGGCAAGAACTCGCGCCTCTACAAGCGGCTCGTCTACGATTTGCAGATCGCGCAGGATGTGAACGCGTTCCAGCAGTCGCAGGCTCTCGGCAGCAACTTTCTCATCATCACCACGGCGCGTCCCGGGCAGACGCTCGACAAGCTCCAGGCGGTGATCGACGAGGAGCTCGACAAGATGCGCGCCGCGCCACCCGAGCCGCGGGAGATGACCCGCGCGCTCAACCAGATCGAAGCCAACTTCTATCGCTCGATGGAACGCGTTGGCGGTTTCAGCGGCAAGGCCGAACGCCTCAACTCGTATTACATGGCGGTGAAGTCGCCCGATTATTTCGAGAAGGATCTCGAGCGCTATCGAACGGTCACGGCGGCGGAAGTGAAGGCCGCCATTGAACAGTACCTGCCGAAGGATCGCCGCGTGGAGCTGAGCGTCGTTCCAGGAGAGAAGAAGTGAAACACGCATGCATCGCGGCGCTCCTGGTGGCCTTGGGACTCTCATCGGCGTCATCTGTGGAATCGGTGGCCGCACAGAAACCGGATCGCGCCAAGCCACCGGCGATTGGCCCGGCGCCGTCGCTCAAGCTGCCGGCGATTCAGAAGCAGAAGCTCAGCAACGGCTTGGCGGTGTGGATCGTCGAGCACCATGAAGTGCCGCTCGTGCAGGCGAACCTGATCGTGCGCTCGGGCAGCGCCGCTGACCCACTGGGCAAGTTCGGCGTCGGCAGCCTCACCGCCGCGATGCTCGACGAGGGCGCCGGTTCGCGCTCGGCGCTCGATCTTGCCGACGCGCTCGAGTTCCTCGGCGCCAACCTGTCGACCATGAGCACGTTCGATTATTCAGCGGTGCGGCTGTCGGTGCCGGTGTCGAAGCTGCCGGATGCGCTGCCGCTGATGGCGGACGTCTCGCTGCGGCCCACCTTCCCGGCCGCCGAACTCGATCGGCTGCGCAAGGAGCGGCTGACCACACTGCTCCAGGCCCGCGACAATCCGGCGGCACTGATCCAGATCGCGTTCCCGCGAATCCTCTACGGGCCGACCCACCGCTACGGCACCACCGCCAATGGGCTGCCGCCGGCGATTGAATCGATGACCGTCGCCGATTTGCAGGCGTTCTACCGCGCGCACTACCGGCCCGACAACGCCACGCTGATCGTCGTCGGCGACGTCACCCCGGCGAGCATCGTGCCCGCACTCGAGAAGGCCTACGGTGGATGGAAGGCCGAGGGCCTCGCGGCCCTGGTTGCGGAAGTGCCGAACGCGCCGCAGCTGAAGTCGCGCCAGGTCTACATCGTCGACAAGCCCGAAGCCGCGCAAACGCAGATTCGCATCGGCTGGATCGGCGTGCCGCGCTCGACGCCGGACTACGCCGCGCTCCAGGTGTTGAACACCATCTTCGGCGGGTCGTTCACGTCGCGGTTGAACCAGAACCTGCGCGAGAAGAACGGCTATGCCTACGGCGCCAACTCGTTCTTCGACACGCGCCTGGCAGCCGGGCCGTTCCTGGCGTCGGCGAACGTGCAGACCGACAAGACGGGTGAAGCGACGAAGGAGTTCTTCAACGAGTTCAACGCCATTCTCACGCTGGTCCCGCAGGATGAGCTCGACAAGGCGAAAAACTACGTGGCGCTCGGATTCCCGGGCGAGTTCGAGACCACCGGCGATCTCGCGCAGAAGCTCGAGGAGCTCGTCGTCTACAACCTGCCCGACGACACGTTCACGAACTTCGTGGCCGCGGTGACGAAGGTGACCGCCGCCGATCTGCAACGCCTCGCCGCGCGCTACATCCAGCCAGACAAGATGGCGGTGGTCGTGGTCGGCGATCGGCGAGTCATCGAAGGGCCGATTCGCCAGCTCAATCTCGGTCCGGTGAACATCGTCACGATCGACGAGCTGTTTCGATAGAGCGCGCCGCCGTATGATCCGGTCGATGCTGTCTCGCGGGGTAGTGGTGTTGGCGATCGTCGGCGCTCTGGCCACGCCGTTGCGTGCGCAAGATCGCATGCTCGGCCTGTTGCAATTGCCCGAGGTGTTCAGCACGGGGCCGTGCGTGCCGTTCTTTCCGCGCACCGTGACGCTGTTCGATTCGCCGGACGGCAAGGCCATCGGTACCGTCGAGGTCGATCAGAACTGGTCGTTCGCGCCACACGGCGGCTGCGAAGGACTGGAAGTGCGTGTGCACCAGGGCAAGGAGCGCGTCGAACTGCCAACGCGCGAATTCGACTACGAAGCACCGGCCGCGATCGTGATCGATCGGCGCAGCTCGTGGTTCAAGATCCGGTTGGACGGGAACGCCTCGGCGTGGG
Organism: Acidobacteriota bacterium; assembly: GCA_032155105.1. GTDB lineage: Bacteria > Acidobacteriota > Vicinamibacteria > Vicinamibacterales > UBA2999 > 12-FULL-67-14b. The sequence continues at coordinate 23,768 of JALDXK010000005.1, read as the reverse complement.
TCCGCAGCGACGTCGCCAGCCGGTTCCTGCCGCTCGAGAGCCTGCTCGAGGAGTTCATCGGCCTGACGTTCATCGCCGACACGTCGATCCGCGAGCTGCTTCCGGCGCCGGGAACGACAACGAATTCCGGCGGCGTGCACGTGAAGGCGGGGCTCCCGGTGCAGGTGATTGAGACCACACGCGCAGGCGATCGCCTATGGCTGCACGTCGAGGTGTTCAGCCACTCGCTGTGCACCGCGAGCGTGAACGGTCCACCCGAGTCGCTGGGACGCGGCTGGCTGTCGGCGCATGGCGCCAACGGCGAGCCCGCCGTCTGGTTCGCCTCGAGAGGTTGTTAGGGTGCGTACGGTGCCTGAAGGCTGGTGCCGGTGCTGATGAAAGTCGCGTTCGTCGTCGCCTCGTTCGCGATTGCCACGACGTGGGCGGTATGCGCGCCGCGCGAGCGGGGCGAGGTCACCGCCGGCTTCTGGTTCGATCCGGTGTCGTACGAATCACCCCTGCTCGGGGGACCGCTGTTGCCAGGGGATCTCGACACCATTGAAACAGTGGCGCGCAACGAACTGGCGATCGCATTTCAGCCCTTCCGCGTGACGTTGACGAATCGCCGCGACGCGCGCTATCGCGTGCGAGTGGTCCAGGAACTGGTGGACCATCGCACGTTGCGCAAGAGCTGGATCGCCGGTCGCGCGTACGTCATGCGCGGCTTCGGCGGATCGGGGGAAGTGAGCTTCATCTACTTCGCATCAGGTGCCATGACCTACTCGCCTCCGGAGGCGACGCGCGCGGAGCTCATCGAGGCAATCGGGCGCGGCATCGGGCGCAGCGCCGCGCATGAACTCGCGCACCAGTTTCTCGCCGGACACGACGACCACCCGACCAGGGACACGGCCAGCTACGAGTACCACGCGGCGTCGAGGCCGGAGCAGTACTTTGGTCCGATGCACTGGGACGTGGCCGGGCCAATGTTAGCGAAGAGACTCGGAAAGAAATAGGTGCCTCGTGCCTGGTGCCAAGGGGGTGCCTGGTGCCTGGAAGGACAACGATGCGTGTGGCGCGATTCGTATTCCTGCTCGTCATTGCCGCGGTGAGCGTCGCCGGCCGTGATCGACAGCCACTGTGCCTTCCATGCCTCATCGAGTATCGCGCCGGCGATGTCGACATCTGCACGAGCACGGAGGTCCTTCAGGAGATTCTCTATCGGTATTCCTCGCTCAAGCGGCGCGACCTCGCCGCCTCGGTCTACGACTTGTTCGTGCAGTTGTCTCCAGTCGTGTTTGCCGTCACGCTTGCAGACACCGACCGTGCCAAAGCCATCGTGATGGCCAACGACCGCGTCACCGTGCGCGATGCGATTCACGCCGCGGTAATGCTCAATAACTCGATCACCGAGATTGCCACTTTTGATGAGGGCTTCGATGCCATCGCCGAGGTACGCCGGGCAAAACTCATGTGATTCTTGCGTGCTTTCTGTGGCCCTGGTCTTTCGGGCGGGACTGACGTCCCACCCCTGCGTACCAATGTCTTCTGCGCCTTCTGCGCTTTCTGCGGCCCTGGTCAATTGATGTCCGCGCCTTCCACCTTCGCGCTTCGCGCTTCGGTGGACAGGTCTGTGGCTGTCATTGGGGCCGGCGCCGCAGGTCTCGTGGCGGCCGCGTTCGCGTCTAGGGCCGGCGCCTCCGTCGTGCTGCTCGAACGCACCAAGGACGGCGGCCGCAAGATCCTGATCAGCGGCGGCGGCCGCTGCAACGTGCTGCCCTCCGTGGCCGCGCCCGAACGGTTCGTCACCGACTCACCGGCCCACCTGTTACGCGGCATGCTGCGCGCGTGGCCGCTGCACGAGCAACGCGCCTTCTTCGAAGCCGACCTCGCCATTCCCCTCAAGCTGGAGGAGGAATCCGGCAAGCTGTTCCCGAGATCGGATCGCGCCAAGGACGTCCGCGACGCGCTCGTGTCCTACGCGCGCGGGACGGGCGTTGACCTGCGGTTTGGCGTCACCGTCACCGGCGTGACGCGCGCCAACGGTGGCTTCACTCTCGAGACCTCCGCCGGCCCCATCGCCGCCACGCGCGTCATCCTGGCCACCGGCGGTCTCTCGGTGCCGGCAACGGGCAGCGACGGCAGCGGCCTCCGCGTCGCGCAGTCTCTCGGCCATCAGCTCGTCGATCCCTATCCCGCATTGACGCCGTTGCTGGCGGATCGCGATCGCCATGCCTCGCTGTCGGGCATTTCGCTGAGCGTCAGGCTGCGATCGAAGGACGGCGCGCACGACATCGAGACGCGCGGCGGCTTCCTGTTCACGCATCGCGGCTACAGCGGCCCGAGCGTGCTCGACATCTCGCACGTCACCGGCCTTCGCCAAGGCTTCGGCGGACAGGTCGGCGGGCAAGCGCCTGGCATTCCTCCGATTCGCGTGCAATGGGCGCCAATCAGCGCCGAGTCGCTCATGGCAGGGAGGGGCCTGCCCCCCGAAGCCTCGGCGAAGGGGGGGGACTCCGTTGGCGCGATTCTCTCGCGTCACGTCCCGGCCAGGCTCGCCGAACAATTGATGGCCGAACGCGGCGTGCCGCTCGACCGCCGTACCAGCAGCCTGAAACGATCGGAACGGACTGCCCTCATCCAGGCGCTCACCTCGTACCCGCTACCGTGGAGCGGCAACGAAGGTTACAAGAAGGCCGAGGTCACCGGCGGCGGCATTCCCCTCGGCGACGTCGATCCCAAAACACTCGAAAGCCGGATGGTGGAGGGGCTGTATCTTTGTGGCGAGATGCTCGACGCCTTCGGCCCGAACGCCGGCCACAACTTCTCCTGGGCCTGGACTACCGGACGCGCGGCAGGTTTGGCTGCCGGGAACCTCCGTTGAACCCCCGTCGAACCCCCGTCGAGCTTTCGTCGAATCCCCGTGGAACCTCCGTTGAACCCTCGTTGAACCGATGGCTACTGGTGGGTTTGTTACTGTTCAGCGGCTGGTCTGTCTACACGCGCTACTTCGATCTCAACGCCTTCGACCTCGTTACCCAGATGCCGTTCCGCGACTTGTCGATGTCGCAGTACCACGACACGATCGAAGGCACGCGCACATTCCCGTATCAATGGCGCGTGCTCGCCTTCTGGATGGTACGGGCCGTCGAGTCTTCGACGGGACTCGATCCACACCACATCGACGCGGCGATCAAGACGCTCGCGCTCGCGGCATCGGCTGCGCTGCTCTACGTCTTTGCCGCGACGCTTGTGAGCCAGGTGGGCGCTGTCCTCGCCGCGGTGCTGTACCTCTTCGTCACCGCCGCGGCCTTCGCCTCCGAGGGCTACGCGATCTATTTCACCAACGACTACCTCGCCGTGTTGTCGTGGTTCGCCGGTGCGGTAGCCATTCGCTATCGCGCGTGGGCGCTGGCCGCACTCGCCGCGTTTGCCGGGGCGTGGGCGAAGGAAACGGCGCTGTTGATCGTGTTCCTCGTCACGTTCGAGGCGCTCCAGAAGCGCGCGCCGTGGCGTGCCGTGATCATGTGCGCAGTCGCGTTCGCGATTCCCAATATCGTGTTGCGCACGATGTACCCCGCGCCGCTCGCGCAGTGGGCCTGGTGGGACACCTTCAGGCTCAACGTGCCGTTCCTGGCGTGGGACCAAACGGTGCTGGCCAAGGCGCTGCGCGACAACCTCAAGGTGATTCTCTTCCTCAACATCCTCTGGATCTGGGCCTGGCGCGCGTGGCGTCGAATGACGGATCCCTACCTGGCGTCACTCGCGTTCACCCTCGGCTGTTACGTCGTCCTGGCGTGGATGGTGGTCTATATCCGCGAGCTGAGGCACATGCTGCCCTTCACGTTGTTCGTAATCCCGATGGCAGTTGCTGAGCTGGAACTGCACTTTCAACAGAAAAAGAGAGGAACAGAAGGATACGAAGACTAGGTTTTTTTCTTCTAATCTTCTTTTCTTCTGTGAAAATGATCCCGCCCCGGGAGGGGCTACTATGCGCAATCGCATCATCACCGTCGCCGCGGTCCTGCTTTCGTCGTCGGCGTTGGTTGCCCAGACCCAAACTCCGCCCGCAACGGCCGGCTATCTCCTGCCTCCCAAGGTCATCGTCGACATGCTCGACGCTCCGCCGCCGCCGACGGTGGAGTTGAGCCCGTCGCGCGAGGTGGTCGCGCTGCTCGAGCGCGCGAGCATGCCGTCGATCGCGGAGCTCGCGCAGCCGATGCATCGGCTGGCCGGCGTTCGCATCAACCCGCGCAGCAACGGGCCGCATCGCGCGCAACTGGCGCGCTCGATCACGCTGAAGTCGATCGCCGATGGCAGCGAGAAAAAAATCACGCTGCCACCCAACCCGCGGCTCTCGTGGGTCGGTTTCTCGCCCGACGGCAAGCGCTTCGCCTTCACGCAGCAGCGCGACAACGGCATCGAGCTGTGGGTCGGCGATTCGGCCACGGGACAGGCCAAGTCGGTCACCACCGCGCAATTGAATGCGGCGCTCGGCGCACCGTGCGAATGGGTCGGTGACGGCGGTTCGCTGCTGTGCGAGTTCGTGTCGCCCAACCGGGGTGCTCCGCCGGCGCTCGGTGTGCCGACCGGACCCAACATCCAGGAACACCGCGGCACCATCGCGCCCGTCCGCACCTACCAGGATCTGCTGAGCAGCGCACACGACGAAGCGCTGTTCGACTATTACGGCGCCAGCCAGCTCGCCTTCGTCGATGCCACGAGTGGTCAGCGCACCGCCGTGGGCACGCCGGCGGTATTCGTGACGGCGGCGCCGTCACCCGACGGTCAGTTCGTCCTCGTGCGCAAGGCGCTGCGCCCGTATTCCTGGCTCGTGCCGTACACAAACTTTCCGGCGAGCGTTGAGGTGTGGGATCGCACCGGCGCACAGGTGAAGCTCGTGGCGACGCTACCGGTGGCCGACACCGTGCCGAACGGCGGCGTCCTGCCTGGGCCGCGCAACTTCCAGTGGCAGCCGCTCGCGCCGGCCACGGTGGTGTGGGCCGAGGCGCTGGACAACGGCGACCCCAAGGCCAAGGTGCCGCATCGCGACAAGGTGATGACGATGAGCGCGCCCTTCACAGCCGCTCCCGCCGAAATGGCGCGCACCGAGTACCGCTACGCCGGCGTCTCGTGGACCGACGGCGGCGCTGCGCTGTTGACCGAAAACGATCGGGCCCGCCGTTGGACGCGCACCTGGGTCATCGACAAGCCGGGCGCCACGCCGCGCAAGTTGTGGGACCGCAGCCAGGAGGACTCGTACGGCAATCCCGGCACACCGCAGCGGCGTGAGCGGGCCTCGGGCCTCTCGACCATCCGCCAGAGCGGCAACGCCATCTTCGTTGCCGGACTCGGCGCCGCACCGGAAGGCGCGCGGCCGTTCATCGATCGGCTCGACCTCACCACCCTCAAGACCGAGCGCATGTTCCAGACCACCGGCCGCTCCTACGAGACCGTGCTCGGCGTGCTGTCTGACGACGGTTCGACGATCCTGACGCGCTACGAGAGCCGCACCGAGCCGCCGAACGTCTACGTGCGCGACCTCAAGGCCGGCACGCGCCGCCCCCTCACGTCGTACGCCGACCCGGCGCCGCAGCTCAAAGGCATCCAGAAACAGCTCGTCACCTACAAGCGGAACGACGGTGTCGAGCTTTCGGCAACGATCATCACGCCGCCAGGCTGGACACCGGCGCAGGGGCCGCTGCCGACGCTGCTCTGGGCGTATCCGCGCGAGTTCACCGACCCGGCCAACGCCGGCCAGGTCACCGGCTCCGCCGATCGCTACACCGCGATCAGCGGCGCATCGCACTTGCTGTTCCTCACCCAGGGCTATGCCATCATCGACGACCCGACGATGCCAATTGTCGGTCCCGGCGAGACGGCCAACGACACCTACATCCAGCAACTGGTGGCGAGCGCCCAGGCCGCGGTCGATCGCGCCGTGGACCTCGGCGTCACCGATCGTGCTCGTGTGGTCGTGGGCGGTCACAGCTACGGCGGGTTCATGACCGCCAACCTGCTGGCCCATTCCGACATCTTCAGGGCCGGCCTGGCACGCAGCGGCGCCTACAACCGCACGCTGACGCCGTTCGGCTTCCAGAACGAACAACGCACCTTCTGGGAGGTGCCGCAGATCTACGGGGCGATGTCGCCGTTCTACTACGCCCACAAGGTCAACGAGCCGATCCTCCTGATCCATGGCGAAGCCGACGACAACAGCGGCACGTTCCCGATCCAGTCGGAGCGGTTCTACATGGCGCTCAAGGGTCACGGCGCGACGGTGCGCTACGTGACGCTGCCGCACGAAGCGCACGGCTACGCCGCGCGCGAATCCGTGCTCCACGCGGTGGCGGAGATGTTGAACTGGGCCAACGAGTTCGCCAAGGACGCCAAGCCGCGGACGACGTCTTCGCAGCAGCAGTAAGATAGGGAATTCCCCCGGGGAGAAATCCGAATGAATCGTCTGAGCCGCGCCGCACTCGTTGCACTTGTTGCACTCGTCGCACCTGTTGCACCCGCTGCACTCGTTGCACCCGCCTTTGCCGACGTCACCATGAAGTCCACCATGACCGGCAAGGGCATGGGCATGGGTGGCACCTTCAACTCGACGACGTATATCAAGGGCAACAAGATGCGCAACGACATGGTCGCGGGCGACACCACCCGCACTACGATCTTCGATGTCGATACGCAGAAGATGATCACCTTCGATTCCAAGAAAAAGGAGGCGGAGGTGTACGACATGCAGAAGCTTGCCGCCGACGTGTCGCAGAGCGTCGATACCACCGGCATGAAGTCGTCGGTGAAGGCCAACGGCAAGACCAAGCCGATTGGCGGCCACACGGCCGCGGGCTACGACGTCGTCATCGAGTTGCCGGCGATGATGGGCGGCAAGGATGGCATGAAGATGACCGTACACCTCACCGGCCCGCTCTGGATCGTGAAGGGCGCACCGGGTAGCGCGGAGTACATGAACTTCTACAAGACCGCCGTCGAGAAGGGGTGGTTCTTTACCGATCCACGCGCGGCCAAGGGCCAGCCGGGCCAGGCGAAGGCGATGGCGGAGATGTATCGCCAGATGGCGGCTACCGGCGGCATTCCCTACGAGCAGGAGATGAACATCAAGATGAGCGGTGACGGACCGATGGCCGCCATGTTCACCAAGATGGGGAACATGACCACCACCACGACGGTGACGTCGGTTGAAACCACCGCACTGGCCGCGGACCTGTTCGCGCCGCCCGCCGGTTACAAGCTGAAGGACCAGAAATAGCCCCCGGCTTCAGCCGGGGGAAAACTATAGTGTCTTCTTACCTGTCTCTACTTCGGCGCGAGTCGTCGAGTGTCGTGGCCGTCGAGCTCCGTCCCCCGCGGGCGGAGTTGCAGGCGGCCGAAGGCATGGACGCGTGGATCGATACCTATCACGCGATCCGCTCGCTGACCCGGCATGACGTGCGCGTCATGGTCACCGACAACGCCGTCGGCGCGCAGGAAGAGAACAACCTCCGCCACCTGGTGACGAATCTCGGCGATGCCGTGGGCCGTGACCAGGTGGTGCCGTTCCTCACCACGAAACACTCGCTCGAGTTCTGCCTCGCGTATGCGGACCAGGCCGTGCACGCCGGCTTTCCGTCACTGGTGGTCCTCGGCGGCGACAAGCACGTCGGCCGGCCGCGATGCCTCGAGCACGCGTGGCAGCTGCGCCACGAGATCCGCGTCCGGCATCCGCAGTTGGAGCTGGGCGGATGGGCGAACCCGACGGCCGACCCGCTGCGGCAGGTCGATTTCCTGATGCAGCCCGACGCCGACGCGGACTTTTTCCTGACGCAGATCGTGTCGCATCACCATGCCGACCGCGTGCGCGCGTTTCTCGAAGCCGGGCGCGCGGCGGGGCTGCCGATGCCGGGCGTGTTTGGCGTGTTCTATTACCGCAGCGCGAATGCGAAGACGCTCGAGATGTTGAGCCAGTTCCTGCCGGTGCCCGTCGAAGCATTGACGCAGGAGTTCGCGCTGGGCGCCACGCCGGTGGAGATTTGCGCACGCACCATCCGCACCCTGCTCGACATCGGCGCGCGACACTTTTACGTGAGCAACCTTCCGACGAAGAAGACGGCGGCCACGCTCAACGCGATCCTCGATCGGGCAGGGGTGACGCTGAACTCTTAACAGGCTCTTGATGTTTCGTTTTCTTCGTAGACTTTAAACTGTGGACTCCCGACTCAACTCTTAACTGTCGACTTTAGACTGCAGACTGAACAACCGCCATGGGTTCTTTCCTCGACTCCGTCCCCGTCTCCGCCATCGTCCGCATCCGCGACATGATGTACACCGTCAAGGATCCGTTCCGCCTCGATCAGGGCGATGTGTCCTTCGACGCTCCAGACACGTTCAAGCGCGCCGCCGAGAAGGCGGTGGCGGAAAACCGCACGCACTACCTGCCCACGGTCGGCATCCCGCCGCTCCGCAAGGCGTTCGCCGCGAAGATGCGCACGAAGAACGGCATCCCGATCGGCTCAGACGAGGAAGTGCTGGTCTCCAACGGCGGCACGCACGGGCTCTACGCGGTGTTCCACTCGATCCTGGAGCCGGGCGACGAGGTGATCATCCCCGGGCCGGAATGGCCGCCGACGATGTCGATCGTGCAGACCGCGGGCGGCACGGCCGTGCAGGTACCGCTGCGCGAGGAGCTGGGCTGGTGCTGGAACATCGACGAGGTCGAGCGGGCGATCACGCCGAAGACCCGGGTCCTCTATCTCAACTCGCCGAACAACCCGTCGGGCGGCATCCTGACGCGCGCGGACATCGAGCGCCTCGCGCAGATCGCGCGCGACCGCAACCTGCTCGTGGTCTCGGATGAAGCGTACGAAGACGTGGTCTTCAAGGGCGAGCACATCAGCATCGCGTCGCTGCCGGGGATGTACGACCGGACCATCCCGGTCTATACGATGAGCAAGTCCTACGCGATTACCGGCGTACGCGTCGGCTATTTCGCGATCAAGGATCCGACGCTGCGCGATCGCGCGCTCAAGGTCGTGCTCTACACCACCAGCAACGTCTCGTCGATTGCGCAGTACGGCGCGCTTGGTGCGCTCGAAGGCTCGCAGCAGTGCATCGAGGACTTCAAGGTCGAACTGCAGTACCGCCGCGACATGTTCTACAAGGGCCTGCAGGAATCGGCGCCGGGCGTGTTCTCGGGCGCGCCGCCCGACGGCGCCTTCTACGCATTCGTCAAGATCAACCCGGACTGGGCGAAGCAGGCCGGCATCACGGGCGAGTCGCTGTCGTGGGCGATGGCCGAATACCTGATCAAGCATGGCCGCATCGGCTGCGTGCCGGGCGTCGACTTCAGTGTCGAGAGCGAAGGCTACATCCGCTTCTGCACCTGCCGCTCGCGCGAAGAGCTCACGGGCGCGCTGGCATCGATGAAGGAAACCCTGTCGCGCGTGCCGGTTCGCTGAACTATTTGATGTGGCGCCCGCCGTCGACGCGAATGGTTTCGCCCGTGACGAAGTCGGAGTCGACGAGGAACATCACCGTCTTCGCAATCTCCCCCTCGCCGCCCCAACGGCCGAGCGGCGTACTCTTCACCACCGCGTCGCTTTCTTCTTTCGACATCTCCGGCGGCGCGAGGATCGGACCCGGCGCGATGGCGTTGACGAGAATCTGGTCGGCCGCTAGCTCGAGGGCGAGCGTTTCAGTGAGCGCCTTCACGCCCGCCTTCGCCACGTAGTACGGCGAGTAGCCCGGATAGCGGGGCCGCGCGCTCGCAGCCACCCAGTCGGCGAAGTTGATGATGCGCCCGCCCCCGGCCCTCTTCATCACCGGGGCGGCGGCATGCGCGAACAGGAATGCCGCGCGCAGATCGACCGCGAGCTGGCGATCCCAGTCAGAGGGCGTCAGGTCGGCGAATGGCTTCGAGGCGTAGAGCGACGCCATGTTGATCAGGATGTCGAGGCGGCCCAGCTCGCGGACCGTCGACGCGACCGCATCACTGCAGGCGAGCTCGTTGGCGACGTCGGCCTGGATGAGCGCCGCGCGGCGCCCGAGATCCTTCACCGCCGATTCCGTGTCCGACGCCTCGGCCAGCGAACGATTGTAGACCAGCGCAACATCCACGCCCGCCCTGGCAAGCGTCGTTGCCACGACCGCGCCAATGCGCTTGCCACCGGTGATGAGCGCAACCTTGTTCTGAGTGTCCATATGCAGCGACGAACCTTCCGGTTCGTCAATCAGTGCACGATCAATCCCGTCACGATCAACCCGAACTTCAACGACCCGATCTGCAGGACGACGCCTTCGTGACCCGATTCGTTCTTGTACGTCGACAGTACCGCGCCCGGCGCGCTGTCTGGCGGATCGAGGCTCAACGACGCCGGGTGCGCCGTGCCGATCACTTCTTTCGAGACCGCCACCACGCCGTCGAAGCCGAGCACCTTCGGATCCGTGTCGATCGCCGCGGGGCTGATCAGCAGGAACTCACGGAACGGCGAGATGCCGAGATGATCGCCGTTCTGCGGTTGTTGCCCGTAGCGCAACGTATAGACGCCGGGCTTCACCAGCTTGCCGCGAATCTCCTTGAAGGCGCCGGTTACGCGCATCGCGCCGACGAGGGTGCCGCTGTCCACCGTGCTCCAGCCGGCACCGTCGCCGGTCATCTCCAGCTTCTGCACGAGCCACAGGTCGAGCGTCGCCTCACCGGCGACGATCTTTGCCGCGGGAGCGAGTCGGGACGCCACGCCGGGGGAGAGTTCCGCCGGCGGCTTGTCGGTAAGCGGTGAAACGCTCGGTGCGAGCGCGGCAATCAGCGCGACCAGCGCGCTAATAAGTAAATGAGCCAAAGAACGCTGACCGTTTGTTGGGAGCACTCCACTTCGATCCGAGGCCCTCCCCGGAATACGCGTGGCTCTCCGCGACGCCCATGGCCGCATCGGCGAGCTTCGTGAACGGCGTGAACCACTGCATCGCGCCGCAGCTGGGGTCGTGCTTCATTTCCTTGTTGACGGTGAGCTGCACGCTGTCGGGAACGCTCACCTCGACGTAGTTCTGCGAGGTCGCGAAGCGGAGCGGCGCCACGTCCACGCGCACCACGTGTGTGATCAAGCCGCCAGACAGCTCGCGCGCCAGCTTGACGAGCGCGTCGCGCTGCGGGGCCGTGGCGCGGGCGTCCACGGTGATGATGGCCTTCACCGCGGTCGGCTCTTCGCCGCCCATCTCACGCATGCCGAGGTTGCGATCGCCGGCCACTGCCGCGATCACCGTCAAGCCGTCGAGCGTCACGCCGTCGAACGATCCGGAGGTGATGCGCCAGGCCATCACCGCCTGCCGGCCCATGGTTTCGGCCTCGCTGTTCATGATGCAGCCGCCGGCAAACACTTCCGCGGTGCGCGCCTCGACGTACTCGCCGGTGATCCGCGGGCCCGGATCCCTCGGCGCCGCCAAGATCGACACACCGAACAGCAGCATCGCCGTCATCATCATCGTCATTGCGTTGCGCATGATCGTCCTCGCTCGCTACTTTTGGCGCCCGCCGAATGGTAGCACGCGCTTCTTCGTGGCCACCCGGACCGGAACCTTCGCGCGGCGCCGCAACTTGTCGATGTGTTTCACGAGGAAAACTTCGTTCCCGCGCTCGTTGTAATGCACCTCGTCCACGAGCTTGGAGGTCAGCAGCATGCCGAAACCGCCCGGGCGCTTGCCCTCCGCCTCACGGTACGACAGGTGGGTGAGGGGGTCCTGCTCGGTGGCGACGAGGCCCGGCGCCTTCGGGTTGAAGCCCGGCCCCGGGTCCTTGAAGTAGTACACGATGGTCCGCTTGGTACGGATCGCGGTCACCTCGATGACTTTGCCAGGATCGAAACCGGCGCCGTGCTCCATCGCGTTGAGCAGCACTTCGCGGAACGCGGTGGCGAGATCGTGGCGATCGCCCTTCGGAATTTCGGCGGCCAGCTCGCTGATGAAGCGCGTCAGGCGATCCGCGGTGATGCGACGGCAGGCCACCTTCAGCGTGATCCAGTTGGGCAACGCCGAGAGCACCTCGATGCCGTTCGACGCCTCGGCGTCGAGCGCCTGCGCGATCGCATCGCGCAGCTCGTCTTTCGCCACCGGCATCGCAAAGCACGCGAACACTTCGTTGCGAAGCGCCGTGATGATGTCGGCGGGCGTGAGCTCGGGTGCGATCACCACGGTGCGGATCCCCGGCTGCAGCTCGCGCGCGGCCTTCACCATGGCGATGTCGCGGGAGGCCGGCACCATGGGCGAGGTGATGATGACGTCAAAGGCGCGGGCGTGGAGGCACCGCAGCGCATCGGCTTCGCCGAGCGTCTCGTAGACCTCGCAGTTGCGCCAGTCTTGCGGAGTCACACCGATGCCCTTCCAGGGAAACGGGCCCACAACCAGCATCTGGCGCATCGACAGCCCTCAGCTCTCGCAGCAGGTACGCCCGCCGCTCTGTCCGCACGCCGACGGGTGCACCGGCTGTCCATCGGGGCCGAGCGCCTTCTGCGTGCAGGTGCACCAGTATGCGGTGGCGTCGTACCGATCGTAAAACGCGAACTCGTCCGGATCGGGAACGGTCATCACGTACATCCCCTTGTGACGAAGATGCCCGCAATGATGTTCGTTGACGAGTGGTGAAGCAGGCTTTGGTATTTCCATAAATGATCTTCGTGGGCCTCGTGCCCTCCGCGGTTTACGTCCGTGACGCCGCGAGGATCGCGCGTTTCACCGCCGTTCGAGCGATCTGAATCTTGTACGCGTTGCCAGACATTGGCCTGGCGCCCGTCACGGCGGCATTCGCCGCCTCGGTGGCCACGGCTTCGGTAATCGTCTTGCCGGCGAGCACGCGTTCGGCGGCGTGTGCGCGCCATGGCACCGGCGCCACGGCGCCCATCACCACTCGCGCAGACTTCACGGTGGTCCCCGACATCACGAGGTTCACCGCCGCGGCAGCCAGCGGCCAGTCGTGCGACTGCTTGAACCGCACTTCATACGCGGCGCTGCGCTGACCCGGCGCCGGCAGCAGCACGTGCGTGATGATCTCGTCGGGCTGCAGCACCGTTTCGCCGTAGAGGTTCGCATTCGGCAACTGGAAGAACTGGCCCGCGTCGATCTCGCGCGCGCCGTTCGGCCCTGTCACGCGGAACCGCCCGCCGTACGCCATTACCGGCACCGCGAGGCTCGACGGATGAACGATGTGGCACGGCCCATCGCCGAAGATGGCGTGGTACTGGTTCTCGCCCTCCACCGCAAAGCAGCGCGAGCCGCCCTTCTTCAGGCAGTTGAACTCCTCGTTGCGGAAGTACCAGCAGCGCGGACGCTGCATGATGTTCCCGCCCACGGTGCCCATGTTGCGGATCTGCGGTGTGCCGACGCCTTCGGCGGCGGTGACCAGCGCGGGATACAGCTTCCTCGCGTGCGCGTGGTCGGCCAGGTCGGCGATCGTCACGGCAGCTCCGATGCGCAACCCTCCGTCCGCGTTGGCGATCGACTGATCGAGGCCCTTGATCGACACCACGCGCTCGGGCGAGACGATGTAGTCCTTCATCAATCCGAGGAGGTCCATCCCCCCGGCCATCGGCAGCAGGCGTCCACGCGTCGCACCGGTGAGCGCGGCGACAGCTTCCTTCTCGTTGGTCGCGTTGACGTAGGCAAAGGCTTTCAATTCGTGCCTCCCGCTTTCTCGAGCTCCGCCAGCAGCTTGTCCGGTGTGATCGGGATGTGCCGCAGCGTCACGCCCGTCGCGTTGCGAATCGCGTTCGCGATCGCCGCCGCGGTGGCCACGGCCGGCGGCTCGCCGATGCCGATCACGCCGCGCTCCGGCTGATCGACCAGCACCACGTCGATGTCCGGGATGTCGGACTGCCCGGCCATGTGGTACCACTCCATGTTCGGGTTCACCATGTTCGCGGTATTGCGATCGAGGATGCGCTCCTCGAACACCGCGTAGTTCACGCCGCTGATGATCCCGCCGTAGCACTGCGTCTCCGCGGTCTTGAGATCGACAATCAACCCGCAGTCCTGTACGCAGACGATCTTTCTGACCTTGGTGATGCCGGTCTCGATGTCGACCTCGACTGCAGCGAACTGCACGCCGCTCGTGCCGCCGGCCGACAGCCCGCGCTCCCATTGCCCGTCAACGGACACCGGGACGGTTCCGAGCATGCGACAGGCGTCTCGAAACGAGATCGTCTTGTCACCAGCCACCACCGTGCCGACGCCGATCTGGATCTGTTTCGCGTCGACGCCCAGCTGCGGTGCGATCCGCTCGAACAGCGCGTCGCGCGCCTTGCCCGCGGTCACGCGCATCGCCGGCATCACCGCCGCCGCCGTCGTCGACCCGCCGGAGCCCGGCGCGAAGGGATAGTTGCTGTCGCCCAGCTCGATCGTCACCTGCGGCACTTCGAGGCCGAGCGTCTCGGCGACGACGATGGCCATGATGGTGCGGTTGGCGGTGCCGATGTCCTGCGTGCCGCAGCGCATCACCACGCTGCCGTCCGAGGCAATCTCGCAGTGCGCCCGCGCGCCGGTGCCGGCGCCGCCCCAGCGATTCGCCGAGCAGCCTAAGCCGCGTTTGATCGGTCCCGGCGTGGGATCGCCGGTCACATGGCGGGTCTTCCAGTTGATGCGCTCCGCGCCCATCGGGAAGTACTTCGCCCACATCGCGTTCGGCGCGAGCGGCGGCAGGTTCTTCAACCGGAACTCCACCGGATCCATGCGCACCTGATCGGCAAGCTCATCCATCAGCACTTCGGTGACGAAGCAGCCCTGCGGATGCCCCGGCGCGCGCATCGCGCGCTGCTGGCCGGAGTTGATGTAGACGTCGGTGTGCGCACGCCGCCGGTTCGGGAACACGTAGATGTACGGCAGCGGGTAATCCGAGCCCGCGCCGGCGCCGCCGGTGCCCCACGTGCGCGCGTCGAAGGCGGTGAGCTTGCCGTCCGCCGAGACGCCCGCCTTCACCCCGGCGAATGCCGAGGGCCGGTTGCCGGTCGCGAGGTGCTCTTCCTTGCGATCGAGCATCAGCTTCACAGGCGCGTTGGCCGCTTTCGCGAGCCGCGCGCACAGCAGGCCCTGGATGTCGGGGCCGAACTTGCTGCCGAACCCGCCGCCCATGAACTCGGTGATCACGCGCACGTTGGCCTGCGGAATCTTCAGCCCCTGCGCAAACCCTTCGCGCGTGCCGTGCACGGCCTGCGTCGACACCCACGCGGTCAGGTTGTCGCCATTCCACTCGCATACGCAGCCGTGCGTTTCGAGCGACGTGTGGGTCTGCACCTGGGTCGAATATGTCGCGTCGACGGTGAACGCCGCCGCCTTGAAGCCGGCGGCAAGGTCGCCGTCTTCCTGCGCCGTGCCCCGCCGCGTGTTTGCCGGCGTGAACACCTGCGGCGCTTCGGGGCGCATCGACTGTTCTACCGTGGCGAGCGCCGGCAGCACGTCCCACTCGACCTTGATCAGGCGCAGGGCGTCTTCCGCCTGCTGTTCGGTCAGGGCGGCCAGCGCGCCAATCTCTTCGCCGGGGTAGAGCACCTTGTCGCCCGGCTTGATCGTGACGAGCAGCGCCTTCACGCCGGGCGCTTTCTCCGCCGCGCCCGGATCGATGCTCTTCAACCGCGCGTGCGCGTGCGGCGATCGCAGGATGCGCCCGTAGAGCATCCCGGGCCGCGTGATGTCGTACGAATACTTGGCGCGCCCGGTGACCTTCTGCGGTCCATCGATGCGCGCGATCCGCGTGCCGAGCAGCCGCGGCTTCTCCGGCCACGGATAGAGGGGATGTTGAGCAGGTTTCGCCGGCGCTTGCACCTCTGCGACTTCGTGCTTCCCGTGAGGCGGCGGCAGATTATCCACGAGTGACCCCCTTCGCGGACAGGGCCGCTCGCAACACGCCGATATTGGTGCCGCAACGGCAGAGATTCCCATCCAGGGCCCTCTTCGCCTGCTCCGGCGTCGGATTCGGCGTCGTCTCGAGCAGCGCGACCGTGGCCATCACGAAGCCCGGCGTGCAGAAGCCGCACATCAGGCCATCGTGGTCACAGAACGCCTGCTGCACCGGATGAAGGGCGGTACCTTTCGCCAACCCGTCGACCGTGCGAATGTTGCGTCCCTGCGCTTCGATCGCCAGCATCGAGCACGAGTAGTATGTGCGGCCCCGGCGTCCCCGCGACGCAGACTGTGCGTCGTCGGGTGGCTCGATAATAACGGTGCAGGCGCCGCAGGCGCCGCGATCGCACACCCGCTTCTGGCCGGTGAGATCCAGCCGCGTGCGCATCGCGTCGAGCAGCGTCACGCGCGGCTCGACCCGCAGCTGATGGCGTTGCCCGTTGATCGTCAAGGTAATTGGGACTTCATCGGGTCCGATCGGAGCCGGCCCTTGCGCCGCCGTGTCTGTGACGCCGGCGACAACTGCGGTGGCAATGGAGCCTACCCCGACCGTCTTGAAGAAATCTCGACGTGAAACGTCTTTCTCGTCGTCTTGCATTCGGCAAGAATACACCCCGCCCGGCAGGCAGTGCCCTCCCGGCAAGCGGTTCCGCCCCGGCGAGCAGTGCCGCCCCCGGCAGTGCCGCCGCCGATACGCCTGCCGTAACAACTTTCGCGACGTGAAAACTGACTACTGTAAATAACGCCAGTTTCTGCCCGCCTGCGCTGGCCCGTATCGTGCTTATGTCCGCTCGCGCCATCAGTTCATTTTTGCAAGGCGCTCACAAGGAGTGACGAGATGCGAAGCGTTCTTTCCCTGGCAGTTGCTGGTGTATTCACCGTGCTGTTTTCGACTCAGGCGCAGGCCCAGACGTTCACCTTAACGGCGGCGCTACACGGCGGTAACGAGAACCCCGCGGTGCTGACCGGCTCGGCCGGAAATGCCACCGTCACGCTCAACATGTCGGCGCGCACGATCACGTATCGCGTCGAGGTCTACAACATGCCGGTCGGCACCACCGCCTCGCACATCCACGTCGGCGCCCCCGGCGTCAACGGGCCGGTCATCGTCAACTTCACCGTGCCGGCGGGCGGCATCTCGAACGACTACGCGCTCACCGGCACCGCCGCGGCCACCGACGTCGTCGCGCGCGCCGCGCAGGGCATCAACACCTTCGAAGACGCCGCGCAGGCGTTGTTGCAGAACAACACCTACGTGAACGTGCACTCGACGGCGAATCCGGGCGGAGAGATCCGTGGTCAGCTAATCCTGCAGCGGTAGCGTGTTTCTGACGGGAAGAGATACTTGTCGCGAAGTATCTCTTCCCGGCAAGCATCACTTAGGACGCCAACCCCAGAACCGCAGGATCGTATAGACAGCTTTAAAGGCGTCCTTCAATCCGATCTTCTTTCCCTCTTCATACGTGCGGCCGTGATACGAGATGGGCACCTCGTACACCCGCGCCCGCATCGCCGACACCTTCTGCGTGATCTCCGGCTCGATGCCGAAATCGCGTGACTGCAGGTCGAGGCGATCCGCCACCCTCCTTACCATCACCTTGTAGCAGGTCTCCATGTCGGTGAGGTTGAGGTCGCTGAACATGTTGGAGAGCGTCGTCAGCATGTTGTTGCCGACCGAGTGCCAGTAGTACAGCACCCGGTGGCCCTTGGGTGAGCCGAGGAAGCGCGAGCCGTACACGACGTCGGCTTTGCCGTCGAGGATCGGCCCGAGCAGCTGCGGATACTCGCTCGGGTCGTACTCGAGATCGGCGTCCTGGATGATCACCATGTCGCCGGTGGACTCGCGGATGCCGCGCCACACTGCCGCGCCCTTGCCCTGGTTGTGGGGCTGGAAGAGCACCCGGACGCCGTCCTTGCCGTCCAGCTCCTTCAGGATGTCGCGCGTGCCGTCTTTCGAGCCATCGTCGACAATCACCAA
This sequence comes from Acidobacteriota bacterium, assembly GCA_032155105.1. Lineage (GTDB taxonomy): Bacteria > Acidobacteriota > Vicinamibacteria > Vicinamibacterales > UBA2999 > 12-FULL-67-14b. Next base: position 5,935 of record JALDXK010000005.1, on the reverse strand, counting down.
CTCCTTCGAGACGGGCCCGAGATCGACCGCCAGGACCTTGGCAACGATGGTGCGAATGGTGGCCTGCTCGTTGTACGCAGGCATGACGATACTCAGCTTCATGCAGGCTTGCCGCGCCGACGCGCGAAAGCGCGAAGGCGGGCCGTAAGAGTGTACAAGAAAACGGCGGGGAAACCTTCCCCCGCCGTCTTTCCTTCCGAGCTGTCGCTGGTGCTGACTAGGCCAGTACCTTGATGACCACGCGACGATTCTGGGCGCGGCCGTCGCGGGTGTTGTTCGGCGCGACCGGCTTCTCTTCGCCGTAGCTGATCACGTTGATCTTGTGCAGCGGCACCTGATGCTTCTCATAGAGGTAACGCTTCACGGCTTCGGCGCGCGCCTGTCCGAGGCGCTCGTTGTAGGCCCGGTCGCCGGTGCTGTCGGTATGGCCTTCGATCTCGACCCACACGGCCTTCGTGTCGGTCTTCAGCTGCGTGACCATCGTGTCGATCGCCGAGGTGGCGTCTTCCGGCAGTTCCGCCTTGCCGAGTTTGAACTGGCCGCGGTCTTCGCTGAGCACCGTCTCGAAGATCAGCTTGCGCATCTCGGTTTCGATCGTCGCCGAGCGCGCTTCCGCCGTCTTGCCCACTTCAGTGGCGCGGTTGGCCGCCTCGGTCGCCGCACTATTCGCCTTCGTTGCCGATTCGCCGGCCGCAGTGGCCTTGGCGTCGGTCTCGCTGATGCGGCCCTCGGCCACGCGCACGCGCTCCTGCGTCTCTTCGAGCGACTTGCCCATGGTCGTGACCTTGTCGTTCACTTCTCCGACCGACGTGCGGACGAACTTCTTCGTCGCGCACGCGGGGGCGACGCTCATCGCCGCCACCATCACGCCCGCCGTCAAAAGGGAGTTACGCATGATCCTCTGTCTCCTTCTCGTAGCAATCACGAGATCACCAAAGTCAAGCTAATCACCATTACCGTTATCGAACGCTGCCGGCGACGTAGCCGCCGCGCGTCCGCACTACGAAGTCCTTCTCCGCCGTCCGAATCTCAATCGGATGCCAGCCCGGCTCTGAACCCGGTTCGAATGCAATCAGATACAGGTGGCGCAGCTCGTCGATCACCGCGCGCGCGGACGTGTAGGCCGAAGCCGAGGAGCTGCTGTAATACAGCGCGCCGCCCGTCCATCTCGCGAGGTCTTCAATGGTGCCGATCGCCTCAGGGGCCTGCTGCCGTGCGCCTGGGGTGGCGCGGTCATGGCCCGGATCGTCGATCGGCAGCACCGTAGCAATGATGTAGACCGGGACGTCGATCGCGGCCGCCTTCGCGGACACTTGCGCCGGCGACAATTTGCTCGCGGTGTCGATGCCGTCTGTGAGGACAACCACTGCGCGGCGCGGGAAGGGGCGCGTTGCAACGCGCTCGGCCGCCGCGGAAATGGCGTCATGTAACGAGGTAGCCCCGAACGGATCGACCTCCCCCAGCGCGCCCTTGAGGGCGCGCGTATCGACCGAGAACGGGGCCACCTCGTGTAGCCGGCTGTCAAACGCGAACAGCCCGGCCTCGTCGCGGCCATCCTGCAACTGGTTCAGCAGATGATGGGCCGCAAACTTAGCAGCGGTTGCGCGAGCGGCAGTATCCATACTGCCACTCACGTCGAAGAGAATTGCAAGGCTCAAGGGCGCTCTCTCGGACCGGAACTCGCTGATCGTGCGCCGCGTGCCGCGATCGATCACTTCAAAATCCTTGTGCGTCAGGTCCTTCACGAGTCGCCCTCTACCGTCCCGGACCGTGGCGCTCACCGTTACGAGATCCACTCCTGAACGAAATGTTGCCTGCTTCTCCGCGGCCTCCTGCGCCCACCCGATTAGGGGTAAGAACGTCACGGCGAGGGTGAGGAGGGTCCGCCGCATGCCTCCTCTATAACCAAGTTTCTTGCCAAACAGGCAAGTCTCCTGTTTTCAGCGATTTAGCCAAAATGATGGGACTGGAACCATGGGGAAAAGGGTGTAAGCATGTAGCAATTACATGACGAATGGAGCACATCCATACTGAAAGGGATACAGAAGTAAGATCAGTCGCGACGATGAGTGTTGCTGCCTCAGCCATTCGAACCGCGAAGCGAGTCGACCGCTTCACCTACGCGATCCGCAACATCGTCGTGGAAGCCAAGAAGGTCGAGGCCACCGGCACGAAGGTCCGCTATCTCAATATCGGCGATCCGAACCAGTTTGGGTTTCTCACCCCGCCGCACCTGATTGAGGCCGTCGTCAAGGCGATGCGCGATGGGCACAACGGGTACGCGCCCTCGCCCGGCATTGTCGAAGCGCGCGAAGCGGCCGCGGCGGATTTCGCCGCGCGGGGTGTGCATGTCTCCGCCGACCGCGTGCTGATCACGTCCGGCACCTCCGAAGGCATCGAGCTCGCGCTCACCGGCATCGTCGACGAAGACGAAGAAGTGCTGGTGCCCTCGCCGACCTATCCGCTCTACACCGCGGTGCTCGCGAAAATTGGCGCGCGTCCTGCGTATTACCGCACCGACCACACCAACCAGTGGCAACCGGATCTCGATCACCTGCGCAGCCTGGTCACGCCGAAGACCCGCGCCCTCGTGGTCATCGATCCGAACAACCCGACCGGCGCGATCTATCCCGAGCCGATGCGCCGGGCGCTGATCGAGTTCGCCGAGCAACATGGCCTGGTGATTCTCGCCGACGAGGTCTACGGCGATCTGTCCTACGACGGGCCCGTGCCGGCGATGGCGGCACTCGATAACGACGCGCCGATCATCTCGTATTCGAGCCTGTCGAAAGCGTACCTCGCACCCGGATGGCGCGCGGGCTGGATGGCGGTGGGATCGTCGCCGCGCCTCGACAGCGCGCTCGCCGCGATCAAGAAGCTCGCCGACGGACGGTTGTGCAGCCCGGGGCCGATGCAGTACGCGGTGACCGCGGCGCTCACCGGCGATCGCTCGCACCAAGTCGAGTTCCGCCGGCAGCTGCGCGAGCGGGCCGAGATCACCGCGACGCGGATGAACGCCATTCCCGGCGTGTCGTGCGTGATGCCGAAGAGCGCGTTCTACGCGATGCCGAAAGTCGAATTGCCGCCCGGCAAGACCGACGTGGACTACGTGCTCGGCCTGCTTCGCTCCAAAGGCGTCCTCTGCGTCTACGGCTCGGGCTTCGGCACCGCGCCCGAAGACGGCTTCTTCCGGATCGTGTTCCTCGCCTCACCCCCGGAGCTCAACGCGATCTATGACGATGTCGACGAGTTCACACGCGCCTTTCGATCCGCGTAGCCTGATCCGTTACGGCTTCATCTGCCTCGCGATCACCATGATCGCCCTGTGGACCTTGTACCTGGTTCGCGGGCCGCTGCTGGTGATCTATGTGTGCGTGCTGTTCGCGACCGGCCTGGGGCCTCTGGTGCGCTGGATCGAGCGGCGCAGGCCGGTGGGCCGGCGGCGGCTGCCGCGCTGGGCGGCAATCCTGATGATTTATGCGACGGTGATCGGCACCGTCGGCGGCGTGGCCTGGGCGGTGATTCCGTCGATGGTCCGCCAGTCGCAGCAGTTCGTGAAAGAGCTGCCGCAATTGATCGATCGCGGGCAGCAGCGCCTCGTCTCCTGGGGCATGATTTCTCCGGGCACGTCGTACAGCGAGTTGCTGCAGCAGTCGCCGATCGCCGGCGGCGACGCGGTGACCATGCTGATGACCACGCTCTGGGGCTTCGTCGGCGGACTGTTCGGGCTGGTGACGATCCTCCTGCTGACGTTCTATATCCTGGTCGAATCGCAGAGCATCTTCGATTTCTTCGTCCGCCTGTTCCCGCGGGACCGGCGCGAGAAGGTCGCCGAGGTCAGCGAGCTGGTCACGACCAAGGTGAGCGCGTGGCTCGGCGGCCAGATCTTCCTGGGCTTCATCATCGGCGCCACGTCGGCCGTCGGCCTCGGGCTGATGGGCGTGCCCTACTTCTTCGTCCTGGCATTGATCGCCGGCATCGGCGAGATGATCCCGATGGTCGGGCCGCTGTTGTCGGCCATTCCCGCGATCGCCGTCGCGTTCACGGTCTCGCCGGGACTGGCGTTGGGCGTGGCGGTGTTCTTCCTGCTGCAGCAACAGTTCGAGAACGCCGTGCTGGTCCCGAAGCTGATGGGCGAAACGGTCGGCCTCACCGCGGTGACAGTGATCGCCGCGTTGCTGATCGGCAGCGAACTGCTCGGACTCGTCGGCGCGCTCCTCGCCGTGCCCACCGCCGCGATCGGTCAGGTGCTGTTCGAAGAGCTGTACCTGGCTGAGAAAGACCCGGCTTGAGCTCCGAGCCTCCTGAACCCTCTGCGCCGAAAGCGGCTCTCGCGTTCATCGCTCTGTCGGTCGTGCTGACTTGGCCGCTGGTCACGGGCCTCGCGGCCGACGTGCCCGGCGATCTCGGCGACTCGCTGCTCAACATGTGGATCCTGGCCTGGGGCGCCGAGCACGTGCCGCGGCTGCTCACGTTCCAAATGAGCTGGAGCGAGTTCTGGAACGCGAACATCTTCGCACCGGATTCACATGCGCTCGCGTTGTCGGAACACCTGTTCGGCCAGACGCTGCAGATCCTGCCCGTCTACTGGCTCACCGGCAACATCATCCTCTGCTACAACCTCCTGTTCATCTCGACGTTCGCGCTGTCGGCGTTCGGCACCTACCTGCTCGTTCGTGATCTCACCGGCAGCAGCCGGGCGGCGTTCATCGCCGGCCTCGTCTACGGCTTCCTTCCTTATCGCATCGCCTCGGTGCCGCACCTGCAGGTGATGAGCTCGCAGTGGATGCCGTTCGCACTCTGGGGGCTGAACAGGTTTATTTCCGAAATCCGGATCCCGAATCCCGGATCTCCGACTCCGCGGCCGGAAGGCCGCTCCGGCGAGACCGCCCCGAAGCTCGCTTGGCGAGCGGAGGCGGGCCGGCTCCCGGCATGGCGCGCCCTCGCGTTTGGTGTCGGCGCGCTCGTCATGCAGAACTGGAGCTGCGCCTACTACCTTCTGTATTTCGCGCCGTTCGTGCCGTTCTTCGTCCTGTTCCGGATGTGGACCACCGGCACGCTGCGCGACCGTCGCGTGTGGGGCGGGCTGGCGGCCGGTGGCGTGGTCACCATCGCACTCACCATTCCTTTCCTGCTGCCGTACCAGGAAGCATCGCGTCTGTTCGGCATCGAGCGGCCGTTTGCCGAGGTCGTGTCCTTCTCCGCGAATGTCTGGTCGTACGTGACGGCCTCGGAGAACCTGCGGCTGTTTGGCAAGGCGCTGCGCTACTACCCTCACGGCGAAGGCGAAACGTTCCTCGGCTTCACGCCGTGGCTGCTGGCCGCCATCGCGCTCTTGGCAGCGATCCGCGAGAGCCGCAATGTGGTGTCCGGCCCTGGACGAGGCCCCTTCTCGGTGGTGTCCGGCTTCTTGGGCGACTCCCGCTCTGTGGTGTCCGGCTTTAGGCGGATAGACAAGAAGCATGTCTTGATTTGGCTGCTGGCCATCGCCACGATCACTCAGTTCATCGCGTTGATGAGCGTGGTGATCTTCGGCGGCTTCGACATCAACCTGCTCGGCATCCCCATCCGCGCCCGCACACCGCAGCGGCTCCTGTTGCAGTTCGTCGCGGCGGCGGGACTGCTGCTGGCCGTCTCCGAGCGCATGCGCGCCGTCCTGTCGCGCCTCGCGCGCTCGCCGGTCGCGTTCTTCTTCGTCGTCACGGTGCTGGCCATCTGGCTGTCGCTCGGCCCGGTGCCTCGCGCCGGCGGAGCAACGGTATCGGGTATCGGCATCTACGGCGCGCTCTACGACCACGTCCCCGGTTTCAACGGCGTTCGCGTCCCGGCCCGCTACGCGATGATCGTTGGACTGTTCCTCGCGATCCTGTCCGGATTTGGCGCCCACGCCATTTTCGTCGGCGCCAAATCCGTCGCGCCGGAGCCCGCCCAGAAC
>JALDXK010000004.1:0-30911 GCA_032155105.1 Acidobacteriota bacterium | reverse complement strand
GCATCGAGCGGCGCGACGACGCGCTGACACAGTACGAAGCGGCGCGCCTCGAGGGCCGCACGGCTGCACTGGTCGAGCAGGAGCGGCCGAACCTCTTCACGCAGCGACTTGGGAACATTCCCGCATCGACCGATGTGACCGTCGAGCTGACGATCGATCATCCGGTTGCCTGGCTCGCCGGCAGCGGGTGGGAGTGGCGCTTCCCAACCGTCGTTGCGCCGCGGTACCTGGGGACCAACGGCACCGTCCCAGACGCCGACGCCGTGACGATGGATGTCGTGAACGGCGTGTCGGGTCCGAGGGCCTCGGTTGAGTTGACCATCGACGATCCCCTCGTGGCGCCGCCGACGTCGACGACGCACTCGATCGCTGAAGCGAACGGCAAGGTGACGCTCGTCAGCGACGCAGTTCTCGACCGCGACATCGTGATCCGCTGGGCCACGCCCCGCCAGGCGCCGTCGCTTACGCTCCGCAGGGTGCAGTCTGCGGCTACGGACGCGAGAGCCGGCGACTCCGCGTACGGGCTTCTCACGATCGTGCCACCAATCGCGAGCGGTGAGGACCTGGCGCGGGACCTCGTCCTCTTGCTGGACGTCAGCGGGTCCATGGACGGCAGACCGCTCGAGCACCTGAAAGCCGTTGTCACCACCCTCATCGACAGCCTCGACGACGACGACCGCCTGGAGATGGTCGCTTTTTCTTAAGAACAGGTGAGATACCGCTCAGAACCCGTCCACGCCACCGAGGCCGAACGGCGCAAGGCGCGCGCGTGGATCGGAGGGCTTAGGGCGAACGGCGGTACGGAATTGATCTCGGCGATCGATGAGGCGCTGCGTCCCCTCCGCGCCGGCGTCCCGCGGCAGGTCGTCGTCGTGACCGACGGGCTGATCGGATTCGAAGCGGCGGCGGTGCGGTCGATTCGAGACGGCCTGCCGCCGGGATCGCGCCTCCATACCATGGGTGTGGGATCGGCTTCGAACCGCTCGTTCCTCCGTCCGGCGGCCCGGGCAGGTCGCGGTGTCGAGGTCCTGATCGATCTCGATGAGGCGGCCGGGCGGGGCGCGGAGCGGATTGCGGCAGCGACGCGCGAGCCGGTGGTTGTCGACGTAGTCCTTCAGGGCAGCGCCCTCCTGGACGCGGCGCCGCGGCTTCCCGACCTGCTCACCGGATCGCCGGTGATCGCGGCGCTCCGACTCCGGCCGGAGGGCGGGACGCTCGTCGTTCGCGGCCGTACGGCGGGCGGCCCGTGGGAGGAGCACCTCGACGTGCCGGGCACGCCGCCGGAAGAAGGGGCTGAGGCGATTCCGGCGCTGTGGGCGCGCGAGACCATCGAAGATCTGGAACTTGACCTCGCGTGCGGTGGCGAGCTCAAGGACATCGATCGACGCATCGAGGAAATTGCACTGCAGCACTCGGTATCGAGCCGTGTCACGTCGTGGGTCGCCATCGCGGAAGAACCGAGCGTCGATCCACGCGAACCGGTTCGCATCGAGCGCGTTCCGCAGGCGCTGCCCTACGGCATGTCAGCCGAAGGACTGGGTTTGTCATCGCCAGCGGGCGCGATGCCCTTCATCGCGAGCGCCATTCCCTTGTACTCGCGCGTGGAGGAATCGCGTGAGCTAGTCCAAAGGTCAAGACGGGATCTCGAATTAGAACGGACGGCCGAAACGCTGCGAGCCCGCCTCGGAGACATCCGCCAGATCGCGATGAACGAGATGGAGCGGCTGCGGCACTTTGTAAGAGAAATCGAGGAATTGACCACCCTTTGGCAGGAGCTGGTGCGTTTCAGTGTTCCAGCGAACGAGCTCGCGGTGCGGCGACATGCGCTCCTAGAAAGGCTCGAGAGCCTGTCGCACGAGATGTACGGAGTGCGTCATCTAATCGAGCCGCTGGTCACGCACGTTGAACGCTTCCGCGAAATGATCATCGAGTGCAAGTGGCCGGCGCCCACTGAGACGCTTCCTTCGCGTGGTCGCGTCTTCCCGACACCTGGACGGCCGACAGCGACGGTCGAAGTTCTCGTGACATCGGGATTGGACTGGCGGCCCGCGCGAACGGCAATGCTCGCGGACCGCACAGTCGACATTGTGGAGCAGGGCACGACCCGGCCCGGTCCGGTTGTCGCTGGTTCGCTCCTGCGCGTGGAGCTGTCGGCTGCCCCGGAAGCGGTCGCGCGATCGCGAAGTGTCCAGATCGGATCTGGCGACAGTGTGTTGATCATCGCACTCGAAGAAGCGGATTGATCTGGTGGCCGAAGACTACGACGTCGAGGTCGCCGAGCTGCAAGCGATCGCCGATGGTGATAAGGAAGCGTTCTGCCGCTGGTTCGCACGATGTGAGATCCCGCTGAAGCGGTCGCTTCGAAGCTTCGCGCAGGCGGTCGATGTGGAGGCTGTCGTGCAGGAAACCGGATTGAAACTCTGGAAGGACCCGTCGAGAATCACGCCAGACGGCCGAACCGGCTTTCTGCTGCGTTGGGGGATCACGGTGGCGCGGAACGAGGCGCGCAACTACGTGAAACGCACCGGGCGCCAAGTGGCACTTGAGGAGCATCCCGAAGTCGCAGGCGCTACCGTTAACATGGCCGGCGACCCTATCTTGAGGGCCCGGATCCGCCAATGTCTCGAGCACCTGCAGACTCATCAGCAGCGCGCTTTTCAGGCGCGCCTCGACGATGGCGGCAAGCGCGCGGATCGCGACCTCGCCGCGTCGATTGGGATGAGCTTCGATGTATTTCGTCAAAACATGACACGAGGGCGCAAGGCGCTCGTCAAATGTCTTAGCTCGTTCAATATCGACGTCATGGAGTACCTCCGATGAACGCGCGCGACCGAGCGATGCTGATCGAGGAAGCGGCGACGGCCTGGCGACCGCGCACGCCCGACGGGCGAACACTTGAGCATCCGGCCTGGGCCGACCTCGATTCCGCGGCACGCAAAGCCGCTTTTGAGGAAGCGCTGACGATGCGTGTCCTCGAAGCGGCCCTCGACCCCGACGGGTACTCGACAACAGTGCGAGCCGTCGCGGCGGCTATCGCGGAGGCGTGACATTCAATGGCGCTCCACGAGTTCAATCTCCGGATGCTCGCCGAGAACCTCGTTCGCGTCCGCCGGCCGGACGATCGCGAGCGCTACGCTGCATCCCAGCGTCAGGCGCGGATCGATCCAAATCCGCATCAGATAGACGCGGTGATCTTTGCGCTCCGGCGTCTCCGCGAGGGTGGTTGCATCCTCGCCGACGAAGTCGGCTTGGGCAAGACCATCGAGGCTGGCCTCGTCATTGCGCAGAGCCGCGCCGAAGGGGCCCAACGCGTCCTCCTCATCGTCCCGAAGTCCCTGATCGGCCAGTGGCAGAACGAGCTGCTCAACCTGTTTGGGATTCAGGCCCAGGAGACCCAGGCGAACTTCACCGCTCCGGGTGTCTACCTCGTCGGCCGCGAGTTCGCCGGAAGCGAACGCGGCGCCGAGCAACTCGGCGCATGTGCCACGTTCGACCTGGTCGTCATTGACGAGGCGCACGAGATCTTCGCGGGGCTTCACAAACGTTACGACCGAGACGGGATCTACGACGAGACTTCCGAGGACGCGCTGATGGCGCACCGCGTCCGCGGCTTTCTGCGCTCGGCGCCGGTTCTGCTGCTCACGGCCACGCCGATGCAGAACTCGCTCGCCGAGCTGTGGGGTCTCGTGCAATACGTGGAGCCTACGGGCACGCTGCTCGGGGACATCAACACCTTCAGAGAAGTCTTCTGCGCAGACGACGACCGGACGCTTGTCCCTGGCCAGGAGCACGAGCTGCAACGACGGCTAGGCATGGTCCTCCAGCGCACTCTCCGTCGTCAGGCGCAGGAGTTCCTGGACCGACCGTTCACACAGCGCCGTTGCCGGCTCTACGAGTACGCGATGAGCGACGACGAAAGGTCGCTTTACGACGATGTGACGGAGTACCTGCTCCAGCCGACGCTACACGCCTTCGCCGGGTCGCAGAGGCGACTGCTCCTGATCGGCTTTCACCGCCGCATGGCCTCCTCGATTCCAGCGCTCGCCGCGAGCCTGGAAAACGTCGCGGCAAGGCTGCGACGTCTTGATGCCGGCCACCGTGCCAGGATCGCACACGATGATCTCCACGACCTCGAGGATGAAGACGAAGTCGAGGAAGCCATCGAGGACCAGCCCGCCCCGGTCGATCGCGAGGCAGTCGCCGGCGAACTCGCTCGTGTCGAGGACTTCGTCGCGCGAGCGAAATCCCTTCCGCACGATGCGAAAGCCCGGTCTTTCCAGGATGCGATACGAGTCATCCTCGATCTCGGCCGCGACGGCCGCGGCAGCGGCAAGGCGGTGGTGTTCACCGAGTCCATCACCACGCAGGAGTACGTGAGGAGGCTGCTCCTCGACATCGGCCTGCGCGACGAGGATGTGACGCTCTTCCGGGGGAACAACGATCACGACCGCGCAAAGCAGGCGCACGCTCGGTGGATCGAGGAGGAAGGGCGCAACCTCCCGCCGGGGACCAGGCCGACGCGCGAGGTCGCCACCAGACTCGCGCTGGTTCACGAGTTTCGAACGCGGTCCAAGGTGCTCGTCTGCACTGAAGCGGGTGCGAAGGGGTTGAACCTCCAGTTCTGCGAGACGGTCATCAACTACGACCTCCCCTGGAACCCGCAGCGCATCGAGCAGCGCATCGGCCGCTGCCACCGGTACAGCCAGCAGCGCGACGTTACGGTGGTGAACTTCATCGCGAAGGACAACGACGCGCACAGCCTTACGTTCGAGATCCTCAGCCAAAAGCTCGATCTCTTCGGCAAGGTCTTGGACGCCTCGGACGTGGTGCTGCACGAGCCGCGCACCGACGCGCCCGAAATCGCAGTATCGGCCTTGTCGCTCGAGTTCAAGAAGGATCTCGAGAACATCTACAGCCGATCGCGAACGTTGGACGAAGTCACGCGAGAGATCGCCGCTCTGAGAGACAAGATCGCTGGCCGCAGAGACGCCTACGAGAAGGAATACGAACGGACCTCCCAGATCATTGAGTCGCGGTTCGACGAAGACGTCCGTAAGGTCTTCGGGCGACTGCGCGAGGAACTGCCGCAAGGACTCGTCCAGTTGGATCGGGAGATTGCGGACCTCGTGGACGGTTATCTTCAGTCGAAGGGGATCGGGTACGAACGCTCCGAGCAGGCAGGGCGAGTGGTGTTCGACGTCGCACCGGCCGCCGAGATGCCTGCCGCAATCGGAGACGTACGTCGTTTCGCAACGGGCGACGCGAGAGGGCTCGCCAATGCGCAGCCGTTGAATCTCCTGCACCCGCTGGTCAAGGCCGCGATTGTGGACGCCCGCGCCTGGTCGGGCGGCTCAGTCGAATTGTTGCCCCCGCCTGACGCGACGCCAGAGCTGAGTGCCCTATCAGGAAGGACTGGCGTGCTGGTGGTTGCGCTGGTCGACTACGCCGGTTTCGAGCCTGTTCAACGACTGGTGGCAGGAGCTGTCTTCGACGGCGACGTCACGCTCGATCCTTCGCTGGCCGCTCAGATCGCTCGTTTGCAAGCGGTTGACGGTGATCCGTTCACGACGACAGTGGACCCGCGTTCCTTGGACGATGCAGTGGATGAGGCCGTGTTTGTGGACCAACGGGACGTCGAGCAGCGCGAGCAGAAGCACTTCGAGCAGGCCATAGGTCAGCTCGAACGATTCGTCGACGACAAGGTCCTGGTCTGTCGGCGGGAGCGTGGGAGTATCTCCGAGAAGCTGCGCGCCGCACGGACTCGACGCGACGAGGTTGTAGGCTCCACCGCGCGAGACCGAGTCGGGGCGGAGATCTTGCGCCTTGCCGAGAAGGACGAGACGCTTGAGCGCCGCATCAGCGCGCTCGATTCCAGGGAAGACGAGGTCTATCGGAAATGGCGAAACGAGTATCACGAGCTTCGGTACCGGGCGCCAATCGTGACCCGCATGTTCCAGGTGTTGTTCCGGATCGGGAAGACGTCGTGCTGAGAATTCTCCACACGGCCGATTGGCATCTGGGACGGCGGTTCCCGTCGTTTCCGGAGGAAGCGCAGAAGAAGCTCTCGCGCGCCCGAATGGATGTAATCAACAAGATTCTGGACCTCGGCCGACGTAACAGCGTGAATGCGATCCTGTGCGCCGGTGACCTGTTCGACGATCCAACACCGAGCGAAGACTTTTGGGAAGGGCTCGCAAAGACGCTGCGGGACCATCCTGGGCCTCATGTTCCGATCTTTCTCCTGCCGGGCAATCACGATCCGCTGACGCCGGAGTCGGTGTGGGCGCCGACGCACCCCTTTCGGTCGCGGCTTCCGAAATGGGTCCATGTCGTCGACCGCGACGATTTCTCGTTCGACCTCGCGCCGGACGTAGTCCTCTATGCCAGCCCGTGCAGGTCGAGGGCTGGAGAGAACGACCTCGCGATGGCCCTGCCGGCGCGAGAACCCGGCGACACTCGGTTGCGGATCGGCTGCGTTCATGGCTGCACCTTCGACATCGCCGGGTACCAAACAAATTTCCCGATCTGCCGAGACGCGGGCGTGCAGCGCGGGTTGGACTACCTAGCTATCGGTGACACGCATTCGTTCCGGGATGTCACTGAGAGTCTGCCGGTCCCGACCGTCTACCCCGGAGCACCAGAACCGACGAACTTTGACGAGGCAGGTGCAGGCAGCGTCGCACTCGTTGCGCTGTTCCGCCACGGATCGCGTCCAAGAGTTGAACCGGCGCCTGTCGGCTTCTGGCGATGGATTGACGTGAAGTGTCGCGACATCAACGAGCTGCGCACACTGCTCACAAGGCAGGACCTCGAGCGTCATGTCGTTCGGTTGCGGCTCGACATGGCCGTTTCCCTGTCGGAAGAAAACGAGGTCGAACGCATCCTCCGAGATCTTCAGGGAACCGACGCTGCGCACGGACGCGCCGGCATCCTGTTGGTCGATCGCACGAATCTTCGACTGCAGCCGGGGTCCGACGACATCTTCCCCGACGATCTGCCCCCAGTGGTCAAGGACACGATCGCGCGCCTGGACCACATCATTGAAGCCGCCGAGGACGAGGCTGAGAAGGTACGCGCGACTCGGGCGCTGGCGCACCTGTATAAGCTGCTTCAGAGCCACGAGGCCTTGTTGGGGCGCAGGCGATGAAGATCCGTCGACTCGTCGTGAAAGACTTTGCGGCTATTCGCGAGTCGGACATCGAGTTCGGCCCAGGCTTGAACGTCTTGTACGGCCCGAACGATCTTGGAAAGTCGACATTGGCGGATGCCATCCGATTGGCGCTGCTGCTTCCTCACGCGTCGAGCCACATTGAAGACTACGTTCCATGGGCTGGCGGCCAGAATCCCATCATCGAGCTGACCTTCGAAACCGAAGCGCAACGCATCTGGCGGGTGAGGAAGGAATTCCGCAAAGGCGGCTCGTCGGTGCTGGAAGAATCGAAGAACGGGGTGGATTTCGACGAGGTAGAGCGCGCTCGAAAAGTTGACGGCAGACTGCGCGATCTTCTCCGCTGGGGCATCCCCGAACCGGGAGGCAGCGGCGGCAGCAAAGGCCTTCCGATGAGCTTCCTCTCGACGGTTCTGCTATCGACACAGTCGGACGTCACTGCCGTCCTCTCCGATAGCTTGCAAGGGGATTCGACCGGCACTGGAAAAGAGCGAATCGCGGCGGCGCTGCAAGCCGTGTCACAGGATCCGCTGTTCGTGGCGTTGCTGAACGCCACGCAGGCCCGACGCGATGAGGCGTATACGGAAAAAGGCGCCAAGAAGACCGCCAAGGGAAGTGTGTTCAAGGCCGCAGCTGACCGGATTAACGACACCAGGAACGAGAAGGAACAGTTGCAGCGGGTGGTGGATGATTCCGAGGGCGTCGAGAAGCAGCTTCGGGAGCTGACAGCCAGACGGGATCAGCGTGAGGCTACTCTGATCGATGCGACCGATCGCGTCACAACCTTCGAACTGCTATCGAGACAGGCCGCTGCGTTGGCCGTCGCCGACGAGCAGGTCCGAGTCGCGAGTGCGGAGGTTGATCGAATTCGACAGATCGGCGCGGATGTGGAAACGGCCGAACGGACCGTTACAGCCCTGGGCGTCGAGGCGAACACTGCTGGGGAAGCACTCCAGGTTGCTCAAGGGCGGCTAAAGGACGCAGAAACCGCCTTCGCGTCCGCAACGGAGGCGGCGAGAGCGGCTGGCGCGGATTCGTCCAGCACCGGTACGGTCGCCCGTCAGAGCCTCGAACTTCGAAGAGTCGCGGCGGAGCAGGCTTCGAGGGATGCGCAGCAGCGGATCGACGAGGCGAATGCCGCGCAAAAACTCGTTGAAGCGGCGGAAATCGCCGACGCTGACCATCGGAAGCAGCGGGCCGAAGCCGAGCGCGCTCGGGCGTCCCTTGCCGTCGCGGCTGCCGGTGAGCAGGCTGCCACCGAGCAACTGCACCGGTTGGAGTTGCTGGAGCGGGCAGTCGAATCCCGTGCAGCCGATGAGAGGTTGATTACCGCCCAAACCGATGTCGCCAAGAAGGCATCGCTTCGGGCGCACCTTGAGGCGGCGACACTCGAACGAGACGAGATCATCAGCAGCCGCGCTGCCATTGCCGTCCCGACACTCGATGCCCTGCCGCCCATGCGCCGCCTCGCCAACGACCTTGCCGGCGCGCGCGGCGCGTCGAACGTCGGACTCGTCGTCACGGTGACACCGAAGCGTGCGGTCGATATCCGCGTGCACAAGGACGGAACGCCGGCCGAAACCAAGTCGATCGATGAGCCGCTCGAGATCGAAGCGGATGCCGAAGTAGATGTCGAGCTCGCCGACATCGCGGCAGTGCGGATTCGCGGCGGGCGTCGAGAGGCACAGCAAACGATGGAGTTGCTGGAGCAGAGGTGGAAGCGCGAGGTCACGCCCCATCTCGCGGCCGCCAACGTCAAGGATCTCGACGCCTTGGCCGCCAAAGTGGAGGAGGCTCGAGCCCTCGATGGGAGCATCGTCGCGAAGAATGCAGAGTTGGAGTCGTTTCGGGTTCAGTTTGAGTCCCTCGCCGGTTCCGCAGACTCGCTGCGCGAGGCTTCTGAATGGGCAACGACGGCTCGTGCCGCGCTGGGAGATGTTTCTCTCGACGCGCTCACCTCGGATCTTGCGACACTCGGCGCAAACCCGACCGATGCGTTGAGAAAGCAGCGACAGCAGTTGTCCACGGAAGTGGAGGCCGCGCGCGCCGTGGCGGGCCAGTCTGGAACGAATCACACGCTCGCGGAAGAGCGGGGCCGGAGCTCCAAAGCTGCGCTGGACTCGGCTGTTGTCGCACGGGATGCAGCATTGGCGGCATTCACGGGCGGGGTGACGGTAGCACTGTCGGCCGCGCGAGCTTCGCTCGCCACGGCTTCGGAGGAACAGAAGAAGCTCGCGACCGAAGTCGCGGCGTTGGAGAGCACAATCGCTGCAGAGGCGGTGCGCGTTGAGGCGGCCGTCAGCGGTACACGTCTGGCAGCGGAACACGCGAGGACTACAGTAGAGAGTGCGCAAGAGGCGCAGAAAAAGGCGATCGCCGAGCATGCGTCGCAACTAGGTCGGCTCGAGGAACTGCGGAGGCAGCGCAATTCTCAGGATCTAGCGGGCGCGGAGAACCGGTTGCGCGAAGCAGCAGACCGTCATGCCGCCGTACCCGTGCCAGAGCGATTGGTGACCGATGTCGAGGTTACGGCGGCGCGGAATGCCGAAGCGAGCGCGAGGGCTGACCTCGAACGAATAGTGGGCGAGATTCACAAGACGCACGGGGCACTCGAGCAAGTGGGCGGGTCCGTTGCACGGGAGCGGCTCCGCGATGCGATCGAGGCTTTCGATTTGGCCGAGCGTCACGAGAGAGAGATCGAGGCGGAGTACGACGCTTGGCTGGTGCTCCTGGAGCAGATGAAGCAGGCTGACGCAGCCCAGGCCAGCAACCTAGGTCAGGTGCTTGCGCCGGCCATTGCCGGGAAGTTCGTGGCGCTAACACAGAAACGTTATGAAAATGTGCGGCTCACGGCACAACTTGGGACAGAAGGCATCGTCGTGGGTGGAGCCGTCAGACCCTCTGAGCGCTTTTCCGTTGGCACGCGTGAGCAGCTTTCGACGTTGTATCGGCTGTGTCTCGCGGAATATCTCGGGACCACCGTCGTCCTCGACGATCAGCTGGTTCAGAGCGATGACAAAAGGATGCACTGGTTTCGCGACCTTCTCATCGAAAAGGCGGCGCTGTTTCAGATCATCGTGTTCACCTGCCGGCCGGAGGACTATTTGGAAGCGAGTGCAAGCCTCCCGAAAGGGCAGGCTGTTCATAGGGATACCGACGGCGGAATCATTCGCGCAATAAGTCTCGAACGTCTGGTACACCGACGCTAACGTGCTCGTTGTCCGAACGAGACTTCTCTTCGGACGAACGCGGCGCTGGCCTGGAGCTACAATGGCTGAAATCGATCCGCATGGCCAACCCTTCAACATGAAGTTCAACCTGGCTCGTCGTGCAGACGTGACCTCAGTGAAGCGAACGTCTTCCCGGATCGCTACACGATCGTTGTCACGGCCAGCACAAACCATCCTTTCGTCACTGGCACCCACGGGCTGTCTAAGAGCGGCTGCGGACCAGACCGTCTTGAACCTTTGATCCTCGCACCGCCCGAGGATGACGGAGATCCGTGACCTGTCCTGTCATTGTCAGATGCGACGCTGGGAGCGGTCGGCCATCAGAATTGCAACAGTGTCCTTGTTACAATGCCTGGGATGTCCAGCTCGACGGTCTTGGATTCTGATACAGGGCGCCTAAACACATGACCAGTCGCACGCCGGTACGTTCAAAGCAAGCTTCCAACTCGCTTAGGCGAAGCGAGGTCGCTCGCCACTCGTCCAAAGGGCTGTCAACGCTGTACAAACGGGCGCTTAAGGCATCTCGCACGGGTCCGCTCTTCTCAGCGTTTCCGTATCCGACAAAGATTTCGCCCGAAGCGATCGCGCTGTTTATCGCATCCCACACCGCGCCAGGAGACACAGTTTTTGACGGGTTTGCCGGCAGCGGAACGACTGGAATTGCCGCTCTCTTGTGTGGCTCTCCAACTGCGGCGATGCGTGATGAGGCACAGCGACTGGGGTTGACGGTTCAATGGGGTCCTAGGCGTGCGATCCTGCGCGAACTCGGCACGCTCGGGAGCTTTGTCGCCAGGACGCTCTGTGGACCGCCGGATCCGGCCAAGTTCCGTCGCGAGGCCGAGCGAATCCTAGCGACCGCCGAGTGCGAGCTCGGTTGGATGTACGAAGCCACGGACCCGAGCGGCCTGCCGGGAACCATCCGCTACAGCATCTGGTCCGAAAGGCTCAAATGCCCGCCCTGTGGCAGGGCCGCGACGTTCTGGGATGCATCTGTCCGGCGGGAGCCCGCGCGGATCAATTCGACGATGACATGTCCGCACTGTTCGCGCAGGAGCAGCGTGCGCGACTCGCCGCGGGTCACGAAACGAGAGCGTGACCCATTGACCGGTGACACGATCACCTCCCGCGCACGCAAACCGGTATGGCTCTACGGATCGACCGGCACTCGCGACTGGTCACGACCGATCGTACCCAGTGATCGGTCTCTGATCGCGCAAATCGCGAAGGTGCCGCTGCCCGATTCGATCCCGTGCACTCCGATCCCCTGGGGGGATTTATACCGAAGCGGATATCACCAAGGCATCACTCATCTTCACAACTTCTACACCCGCCGGAATTTAGTCGTGTTCGCCACGTTGTGGAAACTTGCAGAGACGTCCTCGTTGCGTGATGCGCTCCGCTTCTGGCTACTGAGTTACAACGCGAGCCACGGGACGATCATGACCCGGGTTGTCGCGAAGAAAGGTCAACGCGATCTGGTTGTGACGAGCGCACAACCTGGCGTCCTCTACGTGAGCGGGCTGCCTGTCGAAAAGAACTTGTTCGCTGGCCTTCGGCGGAAGCTCGACACAATTCATGCGGCGTTTGCTCTAACCCGACGTGCCGAGCGCCTAGTTGAGGTGCAGAAGGGATCCTCGCTCATCACCGATCTGCCCGATCAAAGTATTGATTACGTCTTCACCGATCCGCCATTTGGCGGGAACATCCCATATGCAGAGGTGAACTTCGTAAACGAAGCGTGGCTGGGGGACTGCACGGATGCACGGGATGAGGTGACGATCAGTCGCGTCCAACGCAAGAGCGTGATCGAATACGAAACGCTCATGGCGCAGGCCTTCCGTGAGCTTGGTCGGATTTTGAAAGATGATGCCCGCGCTACGGTCGTGTTTCATTCGTCTGCATCGAAGGTGTGGAATGCTCTGGGTCGCGCGTACGTCGCTGCCGGCTTCAGGATCGAGCTGGCGAGCATCCTTGAGAAGACGCAAGGCAGCTTCAAACAGGTCACGACTGACGGCGCAGTCAAAGGGGACCCTACGCTGCTATTGCGAAAACAGCAGGGACCCCGCGCGCGGAGCGCGCAAGCCGTGATACCGCTCGTGAAAAAGCTACTCGAGCGCGCGCGAGATTCCGGAGACGACATTGAGCGGACGCCGCAACGTCTGTACTCACGCTTCATCAATCATTTCCTAACGCGGCAGCAGGTAGTGCCGCTCGATGCCGACGAGTTCTACCAACTGATCGCCCACGGATCCTTGCGCCCAGATGCCGGCCCTTCGATCGAACAGTGACGTCGACGATGCGCGGGCTGTTGCCGTGGCGTACGAAGCGGGTCTCGAACCGATCCGCCGCAAGCGCCTAGGCCAGTTCTTTACAGGTGTCCGCCTCGGTCGGATCCTGTCGGCGCTCTCTCTCGATCCATCCGCGTTGACCGTGATCGACCCGATGGCGGGCCACGGCGACTTGCTCGACGCAGTCGTGGAACGCGCAAGCGGCCGTGGACAACGGCTTGAGTGCGTCCAAGGCGTGGAAATTGACCCTCCAACTGCAGACATGTGCCGACGTAGGCTTGACGCTTGGCGGACCGTTCTCGGTGACCGACTGAGTGTGCGCCCCGGGAATGCGTTTGCGATTGAGGATCCCGACGGATACCGCCGCGAAGGCTACGACCTCGTGATCACGAATCCTCCGTACGTGCGGTATCAGGCGCTCGCGACCGGAGACGCAACAGGGGCGATGCCGACTGGGGACAATGTGCGACGAGCGCTGCGAGGCGCGGTCGAGCGTCGAATCGTTCCTGCGGAGTGGCCCATTTGGCGCACGCTGATCGACAGTTATTCCGGCCTCGCCGATCTATCGGTCCCTGCGTGGATTCTGTCGGCTTCGCTGGTGCGACCGGGTGGCGTACTGGCTCTAGTCGCGCCCGCCACGTGGCGCTCGCGCAACTACGGCGACATCGTTCAGTACCTTCTGGAGCGTTGCTTCCGCCTCGAATACCTTGTCGAGGACACGCAACCCGGCTGGTTTTCCGACGCGTTAGTGCGGACGCAGCTTGTCATCGCGCGGCGCCGAGGATCAGAGGACGCCCGCGTCCCACTCGTGGACCGCGGGCAGAGCAGTTCGAACGTAATCACCGTGAAGGTGTCGCCGAACGCGAGCGGACGGGACAGCCTTATGGGCGGAGCATTCGGCGATGTCGATCCCGAAGGCCGGTTCGCGGACTGGATCCGTGGCCTTACACAGGGAGGTGATGATCCTACCCGCGGGCTGTGGTGGAACGTGAGTTCTGTCGTCGACATTTCTGAAGCTGCCTTCGCTACTGCACGGCGTCGCACGTGGTTCGTATCGCTTGAACCGCAGAGGTCCGCAGGTCCGTTGTTCGATGATCCGCGTGCGGTGGAACCTGTAGGATTACTGCCGGCGGCGATCAAACCGTTGCTGGGAGAGATGCCATCGGCGACGGTGGCACTACCCGAAGCCTTGGGTCTTTCAATCAGCCAGGGGCTACGGACAGGATGCAACGGTTTCTTTTACGTCGATCTGATCCAGCAGCCCTCGCGGGATAGCGCACGCGTGCGACTGAGTGCGCTCTTCGGCAATGATGAGCTCACCGTGCCGAACGCGTGTCTTGTGCCGGTGGTACGCCGACAATCCGAGTCGCACGGTCCGGTGGACCGCTTACGTCTTTGCGGACGCGTTCTCGACCTCAGTGGGTGGGTTCTTCCTGAGGACGCGGAGACTGTCGAACGGACTCGCCAGTTATTTGTGCGTGAGGGCATGCCGGTCCCTGGTGTGATGCCCGACGCCTTGGCGGATTTCGTACGCCGTGCCGCGCGGACGATCTATCCGTCCGGGAGCGCGAGTACTCGCATCCCAGACCTGTCTGCGGTCCGAACGAATGTGCGCGCTGAAGAGTCGGATCGCGCGCCACGCTTCTGGTACATGCTTCCGACGTTCGCCCGCCGTCACCGGCCAGATGCGTTCATAGCGCGCATCAATCAAGACGTGCCGTCCGTCCAAATCAACGACGATCCGCCAACGCTCATCGACGCAAATTTTTCGACGATCTGGGGAGACACCGCGCACTGGACGCGATTCGCGATTCTTGCACTCCTTAATTCGGCCTGGTGTCACGCCTGCATGGAAGCCCTTGGCACACCCCTCGGTGGAGGTGCGCTGAAGCTCGAAGCGACACATCTCAAGCGGTTGCCGCTGCCCGTCCTGATGGCCCCTGATCTCGCCATCCTCGACGCATGGGGCCGCGCGCAACTGGCAGACCCCCGTGAGCACAGTTCCTCAATCGACGGCTTCATAGTGGCCAAGATCTTCGGCGTTGACGGAAGTGACTCGCGATCCCGCGAACTCGTTCAGAGCCTGCGACAGGCGGCCGACGAATGGTGCCGAGCCCGCCAGCGGCAAGTGTCATGACCTGGTCGCTGAGTGCTGCCAGGAATCTCATCGCCCGGTGTAGTCAGCTCCGCAACGACCACCGCAACGAGGCAGTCTTGCGGGCCGAATTTCAATCCTGGTTGCGGCGGGTCTTTTCATCGACGGCCGACGAGGCTTGGGTCAATCATTATTCTGAAGGGGCAGAAGCTCACACGACGAAAGGAACGGCAGGCGGAGCCACGGCGAATCGGTTCATCGATACCCTCATTCGTGCGACTGTCATCGAGTATGAAGCCGACCTGCGGCACCAGCCCGTCCGTGATCACGGACTGCAACAGGTGCGCGAGTACGTCGCTGGCGCCGTCCGTGCGGGACAGCCGATCTCGCAGGTCCGTGGCATTCTTTCGGACACGGTTGAGTGGTACGTCTTTGAGGGCACGCTTCGTCCCGGCGCAAGGCCGACAGCCTGTACTCCTGATGATGTCGAGCTCCAGGAGATCGAAGCGCTCGTGCCCACGGCTGTCGACGACGAAAATGCCAACAGGCTCGCTGCGTTTCTCAAGAAGCATCTCGCCCGTGAACAATCGCGCCCGCTAAGCGCTGCGCACATCGCGGGGGATCTCGGGCTGGACAGCCTCGCGTTCGGGAGGCATGTCTATGCCTTGCTTGCTGTAGTCACCGATGGTCGCGCAGCGGATTCATCGATTGCACTCGCCACGGAACTCTGGTCACGCTTCGTTGACAGCCTGGAGCAGCCGCGTGGCATGTTTCGCGCCGAAATGTACGTGGACGAGTTGTATATCGCCGTACTCGCTCGATTGCTCGCGGCGAACGTGCTGAACGGCCGCGCCATGTTGAGCGACGACACCGAGCTCGCGGAAATTCTGAACGGCTACCATTTCGTGGCGCGGTTCCGCTTGAAGAACATGGTTGAGGACGATTACTTCGGTTGGGTCGTCGACGAACCATACCTTACCGGGCTATTGCCGGTCGCACAAGAAATCCAAAGGGACCTGTACGCGTACGATTTTTCGCAAATCATTGAAGAAGATCTCTTCGGCCGCTTGATGGCTCAACTCGCGCGGCGTAGCCAGCGCAAGCTGTTAGGGCAAGAGTGGACGCCAACATGGCTCGGGCATGAATTGGCGCGCCGCTGCTTGGCCGAGGTCCCGGCGGGTGAAGCGCCGAGGATCGTCGACATGTGCTGTGGTTCCGGCTCGATTCTCGCCGAGGTCCTCAAAGAGGACCGGCGACGGCGGAACGGGGTCAGTCTCGAAGCCCTCGCTTCCGTTGCTACCGGCTTCGACATTGATCCGCTCGCGGTAATGCTCGCGAAGACAACTTGGGTCGTGACGCTGGTTCCGCTCATTCAGAACGCGAGCGAGGACATCATCATCCCGATTTATCACGCCGATTCGCTCTTCGCGACGACACCGGTGAGCACAGAAGTCCCCGCACCTGGTGAGCCGCGCGACTTCGTAATCGATCTCGACGGCCAGGCGGTGACGCTCCCATCTGAACTCATCGCGCCCGATCTGCGCGCGCTGTTCGACGACATCGTTGACTGGGCGTATGACGAAGCGCGCGGTGGTGAAGACGTTTCCGCCCAACGCGCAACGGAATTCGTCGATGCACTCATCGGCAAGCATCGCGTGACCATGGCCACGGCTTTACGGTCTAAAGTCGCCCGCGCGACATTGACTTTGGCCACTCGACTCGTCGAGCTGGCGCGCGCGAATCGGAACGGGATCTGGGCGTTCATCCTTCGGAACACGTACCGCCCGGGCCTGCTCGTCGGCCAGTTCAACGGACTCGTGTCGAACCCGCCGTGGCTCGCAATGAGCCAGCTGGCAGACAATCCGTATAAAGCACAGTTGTCGGCGCGGGCGCTGCTCTACGGCATCAATCCTGCCGGCGCGTCGCATCTTCATCTCGAACTCGCCACCACGTACCTCCTGCACGCCGTTGACCGATATCTCAGTCCTGACGCCGCCGTGGCGTGCCTGCTGCCGGGGACGATCTTCAACGGCCATCACCATCAGAAGTTCCGCGATGCCGCATACCTCGCAAGCTCACGGTCCGTTGCGTTTGAGCTCGCCGAGGTGTGGGAAGTTGCGGCCGGTACGTTCAAGGTCCGGTCCGCTGCCGTGGTCGGCACCAAGCGCGCGACCCACCTTGACGTCCATTCCGAGCCGTCAGGGTTCCACGTGAGCGTCGCCGGACTCGCTCAAGTGACTTTCGAGGTCCGGCATCTCGGCACTCGTACGGCGTGGGTACTCGCCGGCGACGCCGCGCCGCTCGGCGCGCCGGCCGACGAACCGGTGCCTCCGCAGGGCGCCGATCTCATGCCGCGCACCGCCGTGTGCGTCGATGTCATGGAGCGGACCGGCACAGAATGGAAGGTCGGCACCCCCTCGATAGGCGCCGCAAAGAAGCTCCGCGACAAGAAGTTCCCGGGCTTTGTCGCGCCGCAGTTTCTGTTCCGAATGGTCCAATCCCAGAACTTGCTGCCGTTCGTCTGCGCCGAACCTTTCGCCATCATCGCCCTTCCTGCGCGCCGTACCGCGGGCGGCGATTGGGAGACGCTCGACGCGGCAGCAATCCGCGCGCTCGGCTTCCGTCACACCGCCACGCGATTCGATCGGATCGACGAGGCGCTCGTCGAAGGAGGGGTCGTCCGTCCGCTCGCGGAAAAGATTAACGAGCGTAACAAACTTTCGCTACAGCGTTTCTCGCCGGATCATCACCTCGTCCTCACCGGCGCAGGCGGCGGCATCTCCTGCGCAGCGTGCCTCCCAGTAAACGGTCACGAAGACATCGTCATCGACCAGACGCTGTACTGGCGGCTCGTCGCTTCCGCGGCCGAAGCATGGTACCGCGTGGGCTTGCTGAATAGCGACGCCATCAGCGAAGCGATTAGGCCGTTCAACCCGCAGGGCGAGTTCGGCGAACGGCACCTCCATACCTTGCCGCACCGTGTGCTTCCCGTGTTCGATCCGTCGAACGAGGACCATCACAGAATCGCCTGGCTCGCCGAACGCCTGGCCGCCCGGGTCGCCGCCATCATTGGGGCGGACCCGGTGATCGCCGATCGCCAAAAGGCGATAGCGTCGCGCCGGACGCGAGTAAGGGAACAGCTACGCGACCTTGCCGAGTTCCAAGAATTGGAAGGAATCTGCGCCGCCGTGTTGGGCACCACACCAGGAGAGCCCGCGGCGTAATGCCGCGGCGCTGGCTGCAACACTGGTGGGCCGTGGATCGACTCGCCCTCGCCGCTGGTTGAAAATTCTGCATTTCCGGAAAACGGTTGCGCTGTCAATTTGGATCGGTTAGGGTACCGGATCACCGCGACACGGCGCCTTGTGTCGCTCACCCGCCGGATTCCGGCGCGGGCGGTTACGCGGTTCAATCTGGACGAACACCCAGACTACCGTACGCCTCGGAGCGATTCTGAAACGCCGTCGCCGCCTTCGGCCACGCCGGACTCGAGTTCGGTACGTTGAAGGAGGATTCGCAAAGACGTCGTACATGTCCTTGCCCCTCGGTATCCGCTGAACCTGCGGCCGAGGGATCGTCACGATGGTCGTGATGACCGTCGCCGCGAATTTGCGAGGACATGACAATGTCGTCAATCTATTCCGCCGATCACGTTCTTCCCCGTCCAGTCGAAAAACTTCCTGAATTTGCGCACGCCAAGGCCAGGCAGGCGCTCGAAGAGCGGCTGACAGCCGCGTTCGGCCATTCCGTCGAGGCGGCGCGTGCGATCGCCAACGCCGTCGTCGATCCCTCCGCCGTGCGGAAGAGCATCGGCGAGCCCGCCGATCCGCAGACCGAAGAGATCGCCGTTCCCGGCGGCATGCTGCTCGGCATCCGGACGCAGGTCTGGACGCGCCGGGTCATGCCTGACCCGAGGAATCCGCGGATCGGACCTTCGCGCAAGCATCCTTTCGCGGTCGATCCCGGTTCGGCTGGCGAGGACTCGCGCTTCAGGCCTGTGCCGGAGCCGAAGTCGCCCGCCGGACACGACGACGCGCCGGAGCTCGTCGTCGAGATCGAGTCCCGGGATCACCTCGCGTGGGCGGCTACGCAAGCCGCCAAGTACGTGCTCGCCGAGAACGATTGGCGTGTATCGATTGCGTCCCAGGGGGTGATGGAGGCCGTCTGGCTCGTCCCGACTACCTACGTCCACGGGGATGGCGCAAGCCCGGCGACGGCGCTCACCAGCCCCGAGGGTTCGTCGCGCACGACGGCGGTGCACCATCTGCTCACGGTCCGTTCGGCCGACGTGCCGTACGACGATGGCGACGCCAAGTTCCGCGCGGACATCCGCAAGCTGAACGAAGCGCTCGACCGCGGCGCGAACGGCGATGAGATGATAGCGCTCCGCTGCGAGCGGATGCCTGCGCTCATCATCGTCGGGTTTAGAAGGCACGCTGGCGTGACGACCGGGTTTCCGACTGCGATCAAATCGCTCGTCGCGCTCCGGCACGTCGATCCGCCGAAACCGTGGGGTGAGGGTCCGGAAAACGAGTCCCTCGCAGACGAAGTGCTGGACGAACTGTCCCGGCGCAGCCTGATCTCCGAGACCGAGCGGCGGTACCTCGCGGGGTCCTGCACACGCGCCGAAGCGAAAGCCGCGCACCTCTCGGATGACCCGGCGACCCGCTCCGCACGGATCGTGGAGCTGTTTACCACGGCTGACGGAGAGATCAACGAGGCGATGCGCGTGGCCGTCACGAGCCAGTCGACCCGCAAGCGGATCACTCCAAAACTGAAAAACCAGCTTGCCACGGCGCTCATCCTCCGTGCGCTCGATGCCGATTCCGATCGCGCGGATCAGGTCCGCCGATACATGCGCCATGCTTTCGGGAAGGCGGCGCACCGTGAGCCGTGGCACAGCACGAATCGAGACGCCGACACGCTCGTCGCGGAGGCCGTGCGCGAGATCGCCCAGGCGATCGCAAGCGACAACGCGGAACCGGGACCGTCGTCGGTCGAGCTGGCGGTACGCGCCGCCTATCCGCTTGTCGTCCAGGGACGATTGAACGCCGACCGCGGCAGCAACAACAACAATCAGCCCGATCGCCGAACGCCGGGCGAGCTCCTCGACACGATGCGCCGCTCAGTCGAAGGCGTCCACCAGCTGGGCCAGGCGCTCAAGGACTTCGCCACCAACACCGCCATCCGCGCGGTCAATGAAGACGGCCGGATCAAGCAGCTCTCCGACGGCTCCGGCGAACAACTCGTCACGGACGTGTACCTCCGCGATGAATTCCCACCTCGCGGCAAGGTCCGCGCTCGGCGGACCGGCGATACGCCGGCCGAGATCCTTAGGGATCGTCTCGCGGACCTGAGCGACGTCATCGAGAAGCTCGCGCAGGCGCACGCCGCCGTCGTAGCCGTGCAGGGCGACGACGGTCGCGGCCTGGCTGAAGCCGACGGCGTCGACCCGCAGCTGTGCAGTGACTGGCGCAGCACGCTCGGCAAGATCGACGACGACCTGAACGTGTGGGGCCGCAAGTTCCGCCAGCGGTATGGTGCGAGCGCGCCGGTGGCCCCGATCGACGGGGATCTCGAAGAGCGGTTCGACAGTCCTGAGGCGCCTGATAGCCCGGCAGGCGGCGAGTACGACGCCTCGTACGAAGGCTGGGATGACGCCAGGGAGGACGACGCGACCGGCGTGTGACGTTCGAGCGGCGCAGCGCTCGGACGCCGTCGTCCGAGCGCTGTGTCCGTGTCCGTCTCCCACGGGAATTTGCGCGGTGGCTGTCGCCAGAGGCTGCTTGAAGACTCACGAGCCATTGCCGCGGTTCCGGCGCGTCCGCTGGATCCACGGTCACCGGGCGGGACGCCCTCTAGCCGGGTGCGCTGCATGCACTCGGGTCGATCATCATCGCACTGTTCCAAGCAAGTCCGCCGGCCGGCGCCGAACTCCGCGCGCGGCCGAGGCGATCAAGGATGAACTCACGCCATGAATGTATTCGTGCAAAACGCCACGTGTCCAAGCCAGGTGCTCTTTGCGTTCGACGACGTCGTCCGAGACACCGTGGTGCGTGTCCGCTGGGCCGTCGCGTATTCGACGCGCCGCGGTTGTGAACGGCTCGTCCAACGCGTTTCGACACGCATGGGACGCAACCAATGGGAGCGGACCGAGAAGCACTTCGTGACCTCGCTCGATTTCGGCCTCACGGACCCGGCCGCGCTCGAGTTTCTGTCCGGCCTGCCGGAAAGCAAAGTCCGCATCGCGAATCCAGCCGTTCTTGCCGCACCGGGACTCATGCCCGCCAAGGCATACCACCCTAAGCTGTATCTCTTCGACGGCCCTGCCGTTACGGGTTTCGTGGTCGGCTCGGCCAACATGACGGAGAGCGCCTTCATCACCAATACCGAGGTCGTTGCCGCCGGCGAAGAGGCGCTCCGAAATGGCAATTGGGATCGCGTCTGGCAGGATCTGTTGCTCGATACGTCACCGCTGACTGCGGATTTCCTCGACACATACCGCCGGAAATGGAAGCGCTTCGGAAAGAGACCCGCGACGCTTGACCTCACACCCCGTCAAGCGTCGATCGTACCTGCGGCAACACCGGTCTTTTGGGAGACGATCGCAGCTGGCCGCGTCGCGCCGGCGACCTTCAATCAGTTCTGGATCGAGGCGGGTTCCATGTCGTCGGGCGGCTCGCACAATCAGCTCGAGCTCCCGCGGGGAGCGAATAGATTCTTTGGCTTCGCGCATGCGAACTACGGGGCCGCTCACATCATCATCGGACACCCGATTCTCACGCTTCGCCGGCGGCGCTGGACGAATCGCCCTCTCACCTGGCATGGTAACAACAAGATGGAGCGCATTAATCTCCCGACCGTCGCGCAGGGTGGATTGAGTTATCAAAGTACTGCTGTGCTCTTTCGTCGGCAGAGTGCCGGATTCGAGATCGATGTGGCGCCCTGGAATGATGCGGCCGCTGTGGCGTGGCGGGCGGCATCGAGTGCGTTGGGAACGGTGTTTCGACTTGGCGAGCGCGGCCCCCGAATTTGTGGCCTGTTCTAGTTGAACTGCGTAAGGGCTCCGCACAGACGTTGCGCCGATTCATGACCGCCTCGAGGGCGGACCTGGGAGCACCACCGTCGCGGTGCTGCGCGCGGTTGAGTAAATTTACTCAGCGCCCTGAGTAGCCTCAAGAGCCCTATCCCATCGATCGTGAATGTACTCGAAAAGGGAACGTTCAGAATTAATGAACAGCGCGAAATCCTGAACACTCTACTGTCATGATTCAGAGGCCTGGCAGGTCGATAACGGTCGGTGAGTTGACAAGCCGGTAATTCTCGTCGACGACGCTGACGTTGTAGATCGGAATGCCCTGATGCTCGTAGCGGCCGAAGCCCCCGTGAACATGCCCACAGATCACGACCTTCGGGCGAACTCTCTGGATCGCCACGAGCAGTTCTCGGCTGCCGACGTGCTCCACACGACGTGAGTCGAGGTCGAAAGTGCTGTCGCCGTACCCGCGTGGTGGTTGGTGCGACACCAGTACGTCGATGCCGTCGGGGATCGCCGCGTAGACGCGCTCGAGATCGCTCGGCCGCTTCATGAATGCCCACCGCATGAACGGGTTGACCAGGGCGTCGCCCACACGGACACTTCGCGACCCGCGTCCCCGCCGGGCGGCACTGTCGTACCTTCGTCCACGAGGATCTGGAGATCGGTCGATCGCGCGTGCGCAGGTGTATCCGAGCGGAAGCTGCACATCTGCCCGCACCAATCGTGATTGCCCCACGTGAGGAGCTTGTGTGTCGCTGGCGTGGCGGCGAGCCAGGGCCGTACGGTCCGGTCAAACCACGCCTGCTGTTGATGGGGGTCGTGCACAGCCATGAACGGCCCGAAACGGTCAGGGCACACATCGCCAGCCACGATCAAGAGATCGCATGGCGGGATATCCGGCAGGAGCCCGTGCTGATCGCTGACAGCAACAATTCGCATGTGGACCGACGACGCCAGTGTCGCATCGTCGCCCAGACTTCAGCCACCACGTAAAATCGACAGGGGTGGCCGATCCGGCAGTTTCTGTCCGGCCACCTTCTTGGCCCAGTAGCCGCGTGGCGGCTTGGGGATGGCGAGCAGCGCACACGCCTTGGCGATGGCCACATCGGAGACGCCATAGCGCTTTGCCACTTGCTGCGTCGGCTCACTCCAGACCTCCTCGTACAAGCGCTGCCGATCGTACCGTGAAGGAGGGAGCCGCGCGGGCGTGGGCTTCGCTGGTGAAGGAGATTCCGGGCGTACTGTTTCTCGCCCGGCCATGCGCTTCGTATGGCGTTCAGCGCCGGCCCTCTGACGATTGGCCTCAGCGAGCATGTTGCGCATCTTCTCCGTTCGAACGAGGGCCGTCAGGATGTTGTCGTCGCAGGCGTGGTAAGTACGCAGCAGTTGACCACGGCAGCAATCCCTTCGCCGTCGACGCGATACAGCGCCCGCCGAGTATCGGCGATTGCCCGATGATCCGGTGTCCACCGTGCGCCCTTCTCCAGCAGGAATCCCAATGCCTCGAGCGATTTGCCGAGGCGAGACGCAGAAACGGTGTTGTGCCGATAAGGGTACGACGCCTCCCAGACTGACTCTCTCCAAGCAAAGTTGCGCAAGCACGTTTCCAGAACCGTTGATCCGCCGTCGGACTTGTCGTTGACGTCGGCGCCGAGGCTGACGAGGTACGCCACGGTCTCCGGAGTCGTGATGAGCGATGCCGCGGCGGCCATCAGTTCACGCAGGTTGTCGGTCGCGGGATCCGGCTTCAGCCGCCTCAGGATCTTCGGCTCCTTGCTCCCACAGGCAATCTGGAGCGCCGACTGCTGATACTCCGGATTGTCCACCGCATCGGGAGTGTCAAGGTCGTCGGTCGCGAGCCCCTTTGCCCGCGGATTGGCTCCCAGCCACATGAGCAAGCTGCCCCATTTGAGATCCTCGTCCTGGCAAGCCTGACGCAAGGCCATGTCAGCTTGCGCCTGCAACGCCTCTTCGACGTCTGGACGCGCACGCTTGCAGTCGAGAAAGATCCCGAGGACGGCCTTCACGCGCGCCTTGAACGCGCGCGCGAACGGGGCGTTCGTGACCGGATCGGCGCCGTGCTCAAGGAATAGTTGCGCGACTCCCCGGTCCCAGTTTCGATCACGCTCTGGAACGACACGCCGGCGATACTCGCACCGTGGTTCAGCGCGAGCTGCATGACGGAACGCTGTCCACTCCAGCATGCCTGCCTCAATACGTCATCCTTGGCGAACTGGTTCTCCTCGTGCCGCAACAGAAACTCGATCAGGCTGTGGAATCCCGTGTTGAGCGCAATCCGCATGGGTGTCTGGCGGTAGTGCGCCGGCACCCACAGCGATTTGCCCGCCGCAACCCACGCCTGCAACTCGAACAAACGCCCGTCGCGACAGAGGCGCAGCAGTTGCTCGGCCTCCTCATCACGCGAAGGCTTCGGACGGGACGCACGCGGCTTTGCTAGCTGCCGCACCGGCGGCGGCAGCACGGACGGTGGCGGTTGAGCCGCGCGAGCGGCTGCCTGCTGGTCCCGAACGCGTTGTGACCAGTGCATGAGGTCGTAGCGGGCCATACTCGATTGTCACGCAGAGTGACTTGTTGCGGATGAGGTGTGTGCCATTCGAGCCGTCCGGACGAGTGCGGCGTGCCGCGTCCACATCCAGGTCTGCTCACCGTTGACGTCGAACTCGGCCGGCGCTATTCTGTGTTCATCGTCTTGGTCCGCTACTGAATTCTTGAACTCGCGTCCGCCTTCACGTTGGGTGGGACGCCACCTTCCTCTGACTCCTCGGACCGAGTGCGGATCGACTGCGGTTCGCTGCCAAGCGGCATCCGCAACCGACCGCGCCGAGCACTGACGCTGCTGCCCATAGGGCCGCTGCCGTCGGCCGGCACCAACCAACGAACGTAACTGTCGGTTTGGTGTTCTCGGAATCGTTCCGGGAGGTTCGTATGAAGAGACACGGTCGATCGCACGTCCTCGAGCGAGAGCGCGTAGCCGGAGGCCATCTCATAAGGGCCGGGCTAACGAGGGCCGAGGGGTTCACGCGCGCCGATCGCGGCCTCGACAGCCCGCACGAATCGCGTCGGACAACGTTGCCCGTCTTACTCACCGTCGACGAAGCGGCGGATCTGCTGCGCACAACAAGGCGGGCGATCTACGCGATGATCGAACGTCGGCAACTCCCAGGCGTGATTCGCGTTCGCCGGCGAGTGCTCCTGCGCGCCGACGATTTGTTAGACTGGCTGAACCAGAAGCGCGTGCCATCACCAGAGGAGTAGCTGGTGATGAGCATCACAATCCGTCCGTATCGCAAGGGCGGCTGGGAGGTCGACATCCGGGTCGTCGCACCTGACGACACGCGGGAGTTCCGCGAGCGCAAACGCGCTCCGGTGTCGTCAAGATCGGCCGCTGTGCGGTGGGCTGAAGGTCGCGAACGCGTGCTGTTCGAGCGACTGTTGAAGCCGCCGCAGGACAACGCACCACCGAAGGAGGTGCCCACCCTACGAGACTTCGTGTCGAGATTCCTCGACGGCCATCCGCGGGCGAATCGGCAGAAACCGAGCGGGATTGCGGCGAAGGAGATGATCCTCCGCGTGCACCTCGTGCCGGCGCTGGGTCACAAGAGGCTCGACGCGATCAAAAGCGAGGACGTGCAACATCTCAAGAGCCGCTTGAGCACGAAGGCGGCGAAGACGGTCAACAACATCCTGACGGTGCTCAACGTGCTGCTGAAAAAAGCCGTGGACTGGGACGTGATCGATCGCATGCCGTGCGCGGTCACGCTGTTGCCGGTGCCGAAGACGTCGATGTCGTTCTATGACTTCGACGAGTACGAACGACTCGTCGCGGCGACGAGCTCGGTCGATGCAACCGCGCACCTCATCGTGCTACTCGGTGGGGAGGCGGGCCTTCGGTGTGGCGAGATGATCGCGCTCGAATGGCGCGACGTCGATCTCGGCAAGCGGCAGATCTGCGTCCAGCGGTCCGACTGGAACGGCCAGGTGACGACACCCAAGGGCGGACGGCTACGGTATGTGCCGCTCACCATCCGGCTCGCGGCCGCGTTCCACGATCATCGGCATCTGCGGAGTCCCAACGCGCGTGCCAGGACGACGGCCAGCCGCTGACCCGGCAGATGGTGCAGTACCGCGTGCTGCGCGCATCGCGTCGAGCGAAGCTGTCGCAGGACGGCGTACACATCCTGCGGCACACGTTCTGTTCGCACTTGGCGATGCGCGGCGCACCGCCGAGAGCGATTCAGGAGCTCGCTGGACACCGGGAATTGGGCATGACACAGCGGTACATGCACCTCAGTCCGGCGGCGCTCGACAGTGCGATTCGCCTGCTGGATCAGCCGTTTTCCGTACAGAGTTTTGGAGACATTTTGGAGACGGGGAGGGTCTCCGAAGAAAGATCAATGGATAGAACAACTTAACTGGCGGTGAGGCAGGGATTCGAACCCTGGGTAGGACTTTAAAGGTCCTACAACGGTTTAGCAAACCGCCGCCTTCAGCCTCTCGGCCACCTCACCGCATGAGGATTTCCTAAGGATTTCGCGATTTCTCTTCGCCGCCGAAGGCTAAGGATGGGTTAGTGTGCCCGCCAGTGTGCCCAAGACGACGAGAAGCGTCCCGCAGATCTCCGTCGCTCACGACATTATAGCGGTCAAACACGCTCCGGGTCTTGTGACCACTTAATTTCATTGCGACGCGTTCCGGGATGCCGGCCCGGACCATGTTGCGGATGGCTGTTCGCCGGAAGTCGTGCGGGATGCTGCCAGGACACCCGGCCGCCGTTCGGGCCTGCCGCCACGCGTGGTAGAAGCCGTCCGCGGAGATGCCCGCGCCCGCCCAGTGCCCAAGGGCGCCGGCCTTGATGAGGGAGCGATGGAAGAAGACGTGCTGCACGATCCTCTTCTTCTGCCGCTGAATCTCGTCCGCGGCAGCTCGCTGCTCCTTCAACAGTTCGTGCAATTCCGGGGTCAGGTAGAACACCCGCCCCTCCCTGTTTTTCGTCGTCCCTGTTGCCGCTCGTTAGAAACTGACCAGGGCGGCTCGTTGAGAATTGACCAGGGCTAAGAAGCCAGCGGGCGTGCCCGCCGGCGGTGATAGTTAGGGTTTGTCGGTCTGCCCCTCCTGTGGTTTCAGCCGCGCCTGCTCGCGCGATTTGATGCGGGCTTTGACTGTCTGGCTGCTGTGGCGGAAGCGATACGCCTCGTTGCCGGTCTCGACAATGTGGCAGTGATGCGTGAGGCGATCGAGCAGGGCCGTGGTCATCTTCGGATCGACAAAGACGCTGGCCCATTCGGCGAAGACGAGGTTCGTGGTGATGATCACGCTGGTGTGTTCATAGAGCTTCGAGAGCAGGTGAAACAGCAGCGCGCCGCCCGCTTGGGATAACGGCAGGTAGCCCAGTTCATCGAGGATCACGAGGTCCAGATGCATCAGCTGGTGCGCGAGGCGCCCGGGCCGGCCAGTGGCCTTCTCCTGCTCGAGCGTGTTGACGAGTTCGACCGTGGAGTAGAAGCGGACGCGTTTGTTGTGCCGCGTGACGGCCTCGATGCCTAGGGCCGTGGCCAGGTGCGTCTTCCCCGTGCCGGTGCCCCCGATCAACACGATATTCTCCGCGGGCTCGGTGAAGGCGGTCGTCGCAAAGCCGGTGATCTGTCGGCGATCGACCCGCGCCTGGTCGAAATCGAAACCGGCGAGATCCCGATGCACGGGGAAGCGGGCGACGTGCATCTGATAGCGGATGGAGCGCGTCGCGCGATCCGTGGCTTCGGCCTGCACCAGCTGCGTGAGCAGCGCCGTGGCCGTCGGGACGGCGGGCTGCCCGTGCTCGAGGGCGTCGGCGTAACACGCGGCCATGCCGTACAGCCGCAGCCGTTTGAAGTCGGCGATGAGATCAGCCATGGGTCGCCTCCTCCTCGTGGAGCTGGTCGTAGCGGTGTGGGGCCGCGAGGGGCGCGGTCGCGACGGTCAAGGCGGTGGCGACCGACGGTGGCGCCGGGACATCCGCGAGGCGGGCGAGGACATTGAGCACATGCTCGGCACTGGGCCGCCCACTCTCGAGGACGAGGTCGACGGCCACGAGGACGCTTCCAGCCCGTGCGTCGGGACGGCCATCAGCACCCGCGCCATGACCTTGTCACCGCCGTCGTGTCGGAGCAGGGCGTGCCGGAATCGCTGCAGCGAGTCGGGCAGCTCCGCAAACGGTGCGCCGTTGCGCAGCGCACCGGGCTTGCGCTCGACGAGCGGCAGGTAATGCTGCCAGTCGTAGCTGACCTGATCGCGATCCACGGCGCGCGGATGCTCGGCGATGACGTCATGATCGGCCACGACGACGACGCGCTCGGGATACAGGCGCACACGCTGACCCGATGGCCGGCCCAGGCGCACGGCACCGAGTAGCGATTGCGCGCCACGCTCACCAGACTCGTACTCGACACGCGTGCGGGCACTTCCACGTAGCCATTAAACGGCATGGGCATCGGCATCAGATGGGGCCGCTCCTGCGTCCACGCCTCGCGGATGGTCACGCCGGCGAGCTCCGGATGCGGCGCATCCCAGGCGGCGAGGCAGCGCGTCGCCAGCCAGGCATTGAGCGCCGCAAAGCTCTCGAAGCGCTCGTGCTCGGCGTCCTGCCAGATCAGCCGGCGCGCATCCTGCACGCTCTTCTCGACGCGCCCCTTCTCCCAGCCCGAGGCGACATTGCAGAAATCGGGCTCGAAGAGGTAGTGCGCGGCCATCGCGGCAAACCGCGCGTTGATGACGCGGCCGCGATCTTTGCGCGGCGTGCGGTCGACCGCTGTTTTCATGTTGTCGTAGATGCCGGCCGGCCACGCCGCCCACGCCGGTCAGGCAGCGCGTGTGCGCGTCAAACAGCATTTCGTGCCCTTGGCTCGGATAGGCCACGAGCCTGAAGGCCCGCGACGCGCAGAGCTTCAGGCGCGAGCTGGACCTTCCGCCACACGCCGTTGATGACCAGGCCTTCGTCACTCCAATCAAACTGGAAGGCCTCGCCCCACGCGAAACTCAGCGGCACGTAGGCGGAGCGCGCGGTCACGGCGCCCTGCTCCCGGCGCCACGCGCGGATGAATTCCGTCACGCGCGCGTAACTTCCAGCAAAGCCGTGCCCGCGGACCTGGGCATAGAGCTTGCGGGCGGTGCGACGTTCACGCCGCGGGCGCCGCGCATCGGTCGCCAGCGCCTCGCGCAGCGTCGCCTCATACGGGCCGATCTTCTTCGGCGCCGCGGACCGGCGGTAGGTCATCTCGCTGCGGACCGGGCCGCGCAGCCACCTCTTGATCGTGTTCCTCGCCAGGCTGGTCCGGCGCGCGATCTCGCTGATCGACAGGCCGTCCCGTAACCGCATCCGGCGGACTTTCGCGTACATCGCCATGGTGTGCACCTCCCATCCCTAGCAGGCCTCCACGCCGGCCGGGATGCTCAGAACACCCTGGTCAATTTTCAGTGAGCAGAACCGCGATTCCCTGGTCAGTTTTCAACGAGCGGCAACACTTCGCTAAATCGGGTCTTCTTCATGGCTCCCTCGTGACTCCGAGGGGCCACTCTCTCAGGCTTCAGCTGGTCCGAAAATCGCCCGGCAGGTCACGGGTTCACGCCGCGCGCCGCAATCCCTCATTGCACCTATCTCTTTGCCACGGCGAGCATCCAATTAATGAGCCAACGCCCCTCGGGTTTGGCGTCCGTCGCTTTGAATGGGCTTTCGATTGAATAGTATTGAATACCGGCGTAGCACTGTTGACGGACCGACAGCGCCGATGACAATCGCTCGGTCATCGGCACGAAGCGCACCTTGGTGCCATTCGTGCTGGTCACGACACCCTGCCACTCGCTGCGCCAAATCGTGAGTTGCCTCAGGGCGAAGTCCACATCGTCCATTGCAGCGCTCGGACCTCTCCGGCACGCAGTCCGGCGTCACCGGCGAGAATGGATCAAGGCTGGGCGATGGTCGTTACCGAGGGCCGGTCGCCTCTCCGGAAGACTTTGGTCTCAGCCCAGGTAGTCCGGCACCCTCGGCATCCCCACGCAAACACTCGCGGCCCCTGGTTCCTTTATCGGACCCATTGAACATCCCACCACTTCCTTCGGCAGGCACTACACGAACGGAGCAATGGTTCAGTTGGCCAACTCTTTGCAAATTTATCGGTTGCTGACGCAGCGTCACTGGGACATCGCGCTGCCCGATCTACGCCGATCAGAGGATCGCGATGATCTCGAAATCAGCTTTGTGTATTGCCGGGGATGCGCCCGTGGTCGCCACGCTACTACCTGCCCGTCCAGCACTGAAGGCGATAGGCCGCTGCTAGAGCAGCGTCTATAGCTCGGAGCGTAGCTGGAATGTTGTTCGAAGACCGAAGGGTCGACTAACTGATTCGAGAGACGATAATGAGGTTCATCCCCGTCGTCATTGCCCTTGTCAGCGTTAGCTGTTCGCAGCCGGCAGCCGTACCTGCTCCGGCCCCAGCCGCAACACCAATCGACCCGGCTCCCGTGAGTGCGCCGGCACCTGTGAGTTCTGACGTACTTGCAAAGGCAGACGCCTTGATCGCCGAGATGCGCCGCAATGAAGCCGCGCTCCAGAAGTTCGATCGGGAGAACCCACTGCCACCACCGCCGCGGCTCGATGATTTGCTCCGGCCTACTGCGGCTGCGGCGGCCTCACCCACCAGCGAGGTACCGGCTTCGGCGACGCAACTTGAGACCCCTAGTCCGGCGCCGGTTGCGAGCAACACGAGACCCGAGCGCGACGAGCAATGGTGGAAGACCGAGATGCACGTCCGCGAGCTGCGGCTTCAGGAAAGCGTGGCCCAAATGAACGCAGCGCGCGCGAGCATGCGCACGACGGCCGACTTGGCCGACCCCAAGAGCGTCATTCTTACCGCTACCGCTCAGCGCGGATTCCAAGAGGTCGAAGCGGAGTTTCAAAAGTGGTCCCGGCAGGTCTCGATCGATCGCGGAGAAGTCGAACGGTTTCGCGAGGATGCGAGGCGCGCGGGCATTCCGCCTGGCTGGCTGCGTTGGCCGTAGCGCATGACGCACTGTTGTTCCTCGCGACTTTGTGGAGGAA
>JALDXK010000003.1:0-31782 GCA_032155105.1 Acidobacteriota bacterium | reverse complement strand
GTGTCAGCGCGTCGTCGCGCCGCTCGATGCGCCCCTTGATCAGCCGATTGCCGGCTCGGATCTCGTACCCGGCGACGGCGCCGTCGGCCGGAAGCGGAAAGGCGTAAGTGAGTTCCAGCGGCATGGGATACGGGTTGGTGAAGCGCTGGTGTAGCCGGATACGGGCGATGCCGCCCACGGCCGTGCCCGTGAGGGTGATGCCCTTCAGGGAGAGGGCCTCGCCGGTGGGTGACACCAAGCGGGCGCCGTTCGGGGCGTATGTCGTCCGCGGCATTTCGGGCGAATCTTGCAACACTCCTGGCATGGGCTGCTCCTCTATTTAGATGAACAATCCAGCCTCGACTCTGTGACACACCGCGGAGTCCTTTGACCGACGCTACCGCCGCAAGCCCGCAGGCATCGGTTCAACATACCAATTTCATTGCGAGCTGCCCGGTCGGAAACCGACGTGCTTCTTTGGCTTCGATCTGTCGCGTCAAAGGCGGCCGGCTGGCCGCAGAGAACAAGGGAAGCGTACGGCGACTGTGGGAAATCAGGGTGCAGCGCCATCTCGTTTCGGTCGGGCCAGCACAGCATAAAGGGCTTCACCAGGC
Source organism: Acidobacteriota bacterium (assembly GCA_032155105.1). Taxonomy (GTDB): domain Bacteria; phylum Acidobacteriota; class Vicinamibacteria; order Vicinamibacterales; family UBA2999; genus 12-FULL-67-14b. Next base: position 31,189 of record JALDXK010000003.1, on the reverse strand, counting down.
ATCGAGGCGTCGAGCCGGTCGCATCGAGACGGTGGGGTGTCGTCACCTGATCAGACAACCTTGCTGTAGTCCTGGCGGAGCGATGCGACGTGATCGGTCGCGTCAAAGGCGGGCTCGGTGTGCTTGCGAAAGGTGAGGAGGTCTCTTGAGCACAATGAATGGGCTATTTGGCGCCGCCTCTCCAACGCGCGCACACGGGTCTATCCCTTCTTTCCGAGCTTTACGAGAATCAGCTCGACCAACCCAGCCGGCGCCGTCGTTCGCAGATCGACGTGACCGACCGTGCTTGTCATGCCTGGGACCTCGGTATCGTCGAACCGGGCTGGCAAGATGTACTCTTCTTTCGCTACCAGCGCTCGCGCTTGTGCGTGCTGGCGTTCGTGTTTCGTCCATGCCTTTTCAACGTACTTGGCAGAAATGAACATGACCACGTACTTTGATCGCTTCTGATAGATCTCTGCGAGATGGTCGATCAGGTTCTTGCCCCACAGATCGGCCTTCTCGAATGCGTCATAGAACACACTCACGCCCGCATCTTTCAGACCACGGGCAACCTCATCGACGTAGGCACGGTCTTCCCCTGCGAATGACAGAGCCACTTCGTACGTTTCAGTTCGCGCGGGCTTTGGGCGCTGGCCGTCACGCATGGATGGTCGCTGCGGCTGCGGCTCGACGGATGCGCGCCGAATCGGGACGCCCAAGGATTGAACGCCCTGTTCCACCTGTGCGAGCCGCGCCTTCCTTGCTGTGATCTGCTGTCGCGCCGTCTCGGGCAGTGAATGGTTGAATGTTGCGGCGTTCTCCCGAAGCCATCCGAGATACTGCTTGACCCTCCCCAACTCCTGCTCGAATGCTAGCTTCGTCGCTCCGACATTCTCGTCAGCACGTTCAAATGTGAACTTGAGTTCGTCGTTCGCGAGTTCCACCGCTGGAATCACGGTCGTCCATGTGCTCGGCTTGCACTTGAACAGATCGCGCTCACCTCGATATGGGACATAGTAGGTTGCGCGAATACCGGGAACGAAATGAGGACCCGGTCCAAAGAACGCTCGGTTGAAGTCGCCCGTTGCGTCAACCTGCGCTTCATCCACGGTGATACTGACAGCCCCTTCGGTCAACTCGGGGACGTCGATCTGGAAGTCAGCCACAAACGCATCGACCAGAGCCGGAACGTCTTCGCTGCGAAGTCGTTCTGCGGGGGCCTGCTGAATGGCGTCGATCATGCGTTGACGCTGGCTTTCCTGGACAGCATGGAAGTCGTATTCATGGAACAGATGTTCCGCATTGGAATGTCCGCGTCGCACCATCGGTGAAACTCCGTGTCCGTCCTTGTCTTGCGACCTTGTGAGGCAACCCGCGCGCGAAGGCGCGGCTGCGGGATTGTGGCACGGTTCTATCGAGATGGTTCAGCGTCGTCGCGAGAGTCAAGCGGTTACGTCGTCGCTCCGACAATTGCCAGACATCGGGAGCGCGCCGGGCGGGTCAAGACCGCGAAGCGCCGAAGGGGAGTCTTGACGCGCCCAAGAGCTCCCGAACAATCGAGCGCCGGAGCGACGCGCGGCTCTGCGGTCACAGTGTCGATGGACGCTCAAATGCGGCTCGCGTCAACTCGATTGGGCTCGTGCCGTCCAGCGGAAGGATCGGGGTCTGCGAGAGGAACCGCATCAACTCCTCTGGCGACTCGGGTTCGGTCCGTCGAGCGTCCCCCGATTGAGCCATGAATGCGAAGTCGTTCAAGGTGCCAAGCAAGCTACGGTTCCTGGTCCGGCCGAACGCCAACTCCGACATCCGCATCCGTTCATCAGCGATGTCCGCGGCGGCGATGCCGACGATGGCCAACCTCTCGCACACGGCGTCCGGAAACACCGTGCCCAAGCGCTTCGATTCGGTGATCGGAAGTACGACTGGAAGTCGAGACCGTTCGCTGATGAATAGCAGGTGCTGACGACGGCCGATCCAGAGGATGTTGCCGTACCAGTCGCCGAGCCTCGTGGTGGACTCGTCGGACGACAGGTCGCCGACCTGTTTCAGCCGTACGAGCAGCTGCGTGCAGCGGAGAACGACCATGAGTTCGTCAGCCTACAGTACGACATGGCGCGCGCTGGATCGCGACCATGACGATGGTCACGATCCTGCTCCGGATCTGTGCACGAACTCGGCGCCGATCTGCACGCGATACGGGCCGCGTTTGTCCGGACGATCTGGACACTGACACGGGGCGTGAGCGACCCGGCTCGCCGCGCCTGTGCCGACCCAGATGCGCGGGAGGCCGGGTCGCTCACGCCCCTCTCTGCCTCCCTTCCTTTCTCCTGCGGGCGGCCCGGCCGGCAAAAGGCGCCGGCCGACAAAGACACGGGCATCGGCGCAAGTACCGGCTCCTGTGAGGCTTCGCAGCCAAGGAGTACGGTGGGGCGACGATCGACCGTGTCCCGTCGTCGTCACCATGGCGATGGTCGATGGGGCTGGTGGCCAGCTGCCCATCGTTCCCCCTCCTCGGCCACCCTTGCTGTGAGATTGGTGACGCGGACGATAGCAACCAGGAGATGGAGAGCCGAGATTCGACACACGTCTTCTCACAGGCTTCAGCGCCGGTCGCGCTACGATCGGAGAGAGGCTGAACGACCACATGGAGCTCAGTGATTTCGTGATCGGCGAGACGTTTTGGACGCATGGCGGCGCGTTCCTCTGCACCGACATCGGCACTCGCGTCGTGGTGGCAGTGAAGCTCAGACCGCGCGAGATCGCACGAGCCGAGAGCGTGGATGGAGAGCTCCGGATCACGAAGCGGATCGACGACGACCCGAGCTGGTTGAACGGACCGCCGTATGCCGTCGAGGAGATCGTGTTCGACGAGAACGAGCTGCTGGGATGCTTTCGCACTGAGGTCGAACTGCTCGCGGACGGAGGGGACGAATGACTCTGCGGTGGCGGGGATTTCAGTCGCGCAAAGTAACGTTGGGTGTGACCCTGCGCGACTGAAAATCGGCCGTTGTCGATGACTCAGGCGACGCTCGCCATCGGCGCCAGGTGGCTGTAGGCGTGCGGCAAGACCAGGGGTTCGATTCTCCCGGTGCCGGACTCCATCGCCTCTCCCAATACCGGCGACGAGGCAGTCACCAGCACGCGCTCGCCGTCCTCGCGCCAGCATCGATAGAGAACCGTGTAGCGGTCGGTCGCGAAGGCTCGCTCGCAACGTTCAAAGCGGCGCCGATCGGCAGGGTCGCTCAAGCCAGTCACGCCTCCGGCACGACGATCGAAGTACCACCGCGCTTCCGTCAGCAGCAACTCGCTCAAAGGCGATGCGAGCTGTGCCCACGCGGTCTTCTGGAGCCGATCTGGAACGTCGGCCAGGTGCGGCGGAACCACGATGCGAATCGTCCACGCGGGGAGGCGATCGAGGAGCGGCGCGTGCCGCTGCAAGAAGTCGCGGAACTCGTCACGCAGTGGGTCTGCATACAGGTAAGCGAAGACGACGTGGCCGGATGGATGAACACCGATCGGCATGCGATCCGGGAAGTGCCGAACGAGCCGTTGATCGCCTTGGTGGACGGTCCGATGCGGACAATCGTCGCTCGCGATTCCGCGCCCCGAGAAGTAGTCGACCTTCTCGGCGCGGCCCGATATCCAGACGCTGTCCGGGTTCTCCAGGATGGCGTCCAGAAGCATGAGCCGTTCGAGTGCGCGAGGCACGCCAGGCGGCCGGCGAAGTCGGCTGTCGGGCTCGCCGATCGCCTCGTAGATCGCTCGATGACGCACGTGATACACGCGTCCGCGATTGTGCGCGCAGTCGTAGGTCGAGACCAGTCCGAGCCGCACGAGCTTGGCGAAGAACTTCCGCGTCTTCTGGCCAAAGACGATGCCCGCGAAGCTTGAATACTGACGCATGACGCAGACGCCGGAATGGCGCGCGACGAGGATCAGAAAACGAGCCTGGCGGTCGGTGAATCCGTGCTTCGTGATCGTGTGATCGGCCTGCTCGAGGTTCATCGCAGCAACTCCTCAGCCAGCCGCGGATCGGGGGTGCGACCGCCGCGCTTGCCGGTGCTGGCGGTGATGGTGAGTCCATAGCGGCTTCCGCGGCCGCCGCCGCCGCCACTGCGAGAGCCGACAACACGGGCGGTGCCGGCGCTGTGACGACTGAATCCAGACGAAGCCTTGGAGCTGGCATGAGCGCCGCGGTAATGCAGCGTCTCGACCTCGATGTCGAGCGTTCGGAGGTGGCCGTCGCGGTCCTCGTACTCGATGCGCGCGTCGGGAAACTGGACGTGACCGTCATTCTCCGGGAGCTCGTGCTCGACGGCCCAACGATGGATCTCTTCCGGCGTTCGATCGGGCCGTCCGTCGCTCTCCGACTTGCCACGATTGCGCTCCTGCAGGAACTGCTGATACTCCCGCTTCAGCTCGTTGTCGAGGATGACGCGGCGGATGAAAGCACCGTCTTCGCGGAGGCGGTCGGCATCCTTGAGATAGGCGCGGTAGACGTGCGCGTCATGCATCAGCTCGCGCGGCCGGTGCACGGCGAAACGGGTGTGGCGTGCGCTTCGCACGCCGGCGTAGAACTCCTGCCGGGTCTTGGGCTCCTGGGGTCGGCCCCGCTCATCGTCAACATCGCGCCGGTCGCCGAACTCCTGTTCCACACCCGCCAATCGCAGAGTTTCGCGCTGCACGCTGGACCAGCGGTTGCGCTCGAGCACGTCTCGTCCTCGCTCGGTCAGTACTACCAGCGCGCGGTCGTCACCGATGGTTGGAATCGTCTCGACCAGTCCCTGGTCCCGCAGGTGCCTCAGATCGCCCTGGTGCGGGTCGAGCGGACGGTCCTGGCCGTCGCGGAGATCGCCGGCGGGCACGACGCGGAAGGCGCCGACGGTGGCGAGCGTGCGAACCTCCGAGCCGCGCAACCTCACGTCGCTGTCTCGCGCCCAGACACGCTCGCGTTCCGGGCCGCGCGGCAACTCGAGGTCGCGCGTGAACACATCGCGCGCGTCGAGCGGCTCGCGCTCACGCGGATTGGACAGCCCTCCGCGGCTGCCCTGGCTCAGCTCGCGACCGTAGTCGTCGCGGTCGCGCGGGTCATCACTCCAACGAGGATCGAAGTCCATACAACCTCCGATTGGAAAAGCTCCTCTGAGAGCGCGCAGAGAACGGCGCGACTGGCGCCGTCTCCAAAATGTCTCCAAAACTCCGGTAGAATCCGGAGGACTGGCGGGGAATGCTGCGGACAACGAGAAGCCGGTAAGCTGTTGGAACTCGAACCCTTAGAACCAGAAGTCGCGCGCCATCACCAAGTTAGAAAGACGCGGTCGTAGGGTTCGAATCCCTGCCTCACCGCCAGTTAAGTTGTTCTATCCATTGATCTTTCTTCGGAGACCCTCCCCGTCTCCAAAATGATGTCATAACGACGTCGGCCTCGCGACGGCCCGTACACTGTGTGGTGTCCATCCTCACAGTGCTTGGGCTCGAAGGAGGCCGATATGCGAATTATTGGCTGCGATTTACACGCGGCGCAACAGGCCATCGCGATGGTGGATCGCGACACCGGTGAACGGATCGAACGCACGTTGAAACACGAGGGGTCGGTGGTTCGGGACTTCTACGCCAGCCTGGCGGCGCCGGTGGTCGTGGGGATCGAAGCGACCGGATCCATGGGGTGGTTTCTCCGATTAATGGAGGAGCTGGGGATCACCTGTCATGTCGGGCATCCTGCGAAGATTCGCGCGATCGAAACGCGCCGGCAGAAACACGATCGACGTGACGCGGCCTTACTGCTCGAGCTCCTCACGGACGATCGCTTCCCGTCGATCTGGATGCCGTCCGCCGAGCTCGCCGATGTGCGCGCCCTGCTGTTACACCGTGACCAATGGGTACGGATGCGGACGCGCGTGAAGAATGCGCTGTAGGGACTGGCGCTGGCGCACGGGCTGCGCCGGCGCGCGAGCTTATGGAGTCGACAGGGCCAGGCGATACTGGCCGCCTTGCCGCTGGCGCCCTATGCGGCCGACCGGAGAGCGGAGCTGCAGGCGTTGCACGACCATCTCACTGCGCACATCACCGAGCTCGATCAGCAAGTCGGGGCGCAAGCCGCGGAGCGTCCCCAGGCGCGCCGTTTAATGACACACCCCGGCGTGGGTCCGGTCACCGCGCTCGCGACCGAGGTGTTTCTCGGCGATCCCGCCCGATTCGTCGATGCCAAGGCGTTGGCCAGTTACGTCGGACTGATCCCCAGCGAGTACTCGAGTGGCGGCCGGCAACGACTGGGCCACCTCACGAAGCAAGGGAACCCGCTGCTGCGGTTTCTGTGGTGCGAAGCCGCGGTGCACGCGATTCGGCGCGACGCCGCGCTCGGCCGATTCTATAAACGGAAGCTGCAGCAGAAAGGGCTCGGCAAGGCGCGCGTCGCGGTGGCGCGCAAGCTGGGCATCCGATTGTGGATCTTGCTGCGCGACCAGGTCGACTACGACGAGTTCTGCCGCCGCGCTCTGTCTCCAGCGACGGCACGGTGAGGCTTGTATGCGGGCATGCCTGTGTGGAGATGTGGTCGGCCGCAAGGCGTGACCGGCAAAATGAGTAGGCAACCCGCCTCCCGCAAGGGAGTTCGCACAGTCATCATGGTCGCGCGTGACCGAAGAGATGTTTGGTGGGCAACACCGTAGGTCGGGCGGAAATATTTCGAGCACTGTGAGGGTGGACACCGAGGCGCTCGAGACGCGGCAACACGGCCGCCTCCGCCGACTCTTGGCTGGTGAGAGCCGGCTCCGGCGGCCTGAACGGACATCGTGTGTCTTGACACCGCCGACGTCGTTAGAGATGTCTCCAAAACTCTGTACGGAAAACGGTTGATCCAGCAGTCGAATCGCGCTGTCGAGCGCCGCTGGACTCAGGTGCATGTAGCGCTGCGTCATGCCCAATTCCCGGTGTCCAGCGAGCTCCAGAATCGCTCTCGGCGGTGCGCCGCGCATCGCCAGGTGCGAACAGAACGTGTGACGCAGGATGTGTACGCCGTCCTGCGACAGCTTCGCTCGGCGTGATGCACGCAGCACGCGGTACTGCACCATCTGCCGGGTCAGCGGCTGGCCGTCGTCCTGGCACGCGCGTTGGGACTCCGCAGATGCCGATGATCGTGGAACGCGGCCGCGAGCCGGATGGTGAGCGGCACATACCGTAGCCGTCCGCCCTTGGGTGTCGTCACCTGGCCGTTCCAGTCGGACCGCTGGACGCAGATCTGCCGCTTGCCGAGATCGACGTCGCGCCATTCGAGCGCGATCATCTCGCCACACCGAAGGCCCGCCTCCCCACCGAGTAGCACGATGAGGTGCGCGGTTGCATCGACCGAGCTCGTCGCCGCGACGAGTCGTTCGTACTCGTCGAAGTCATAGAACGACATCGACGTCTTCGGCACCGGCAACAGCGTGACCGCGCACGGCATGCGATCGATCACGTCCCTGGAACGATTCCGAGAACACCAAACCGACAGTTACGTTCGTTGGTTGGTGCCGGCCGACGGCAGCGGCCCTATGGGCAGCAGCGTCAGTGCTCGGCGCGGTCGGTTGCGGATGCCGCTTGGCAGCGAACCGCAGTCGATCCGCACTCGGTCCGAGGAGTCAGAGGAAGGTGGCGGCCACCCAACGCAAAGGTGGACGCGAGTTCAGAAAGTCAGTAGCGGACCAAGACGATGAAAACAGGATAGCGCCGGCCGGGTTCGACGTCAACGGTGGCACGCGGCGCCCGCCCGGACAGGCCTCATAGCCCGTCAGTATGGCTGCGGTAAGCAGACGATGCGACACTGGTTGAGATCACCATGCGACTCGTTGCGCTCAGCGATCAACACGGGTTCCTGCCCGACGTTCCGTCGTGCGATCTCTTGATCGTCGCTGGCGACGTCTGCCCGGACCGTTTCGGGCCGTTCATGGCTGTCCACGACCCGAATCAACAAAAGGTGTGGTTTGACCGGACCGTACGGCCCTGGCTCGCCGCCGCGCCAGCGACGCACAAGCTCCTCACGTGGGGCAATCACGACTGGTGCGGGCAGATGTGCAACTTCCGCTCGGATACACCTGCGCACGCGCGATCGACCGATCTCCAGATCCTCGTAGACGAAGGGACGAAGGTGAGGTACGGCGGGGACGCGGGTCGCGAAATGTCCGTGTGGGCGACGCCCTGGTCCAACCCGTTCATGCGGTGGGCGTTCATGAAGCGGCCGAGCGACCTCGAGCGCGTCTACGCGGCGATCCCCGAGGGCATGGACATCTTGGTGTCGCATCAACCGCCGCTCTATCACGGCGACCGCACGTTCAATCTGGACTCGGGTCGCGTCGAGTATGTAGGTAGCCGCGAACTGCTCGATGCGATCGAGAGAGTGCGGCCGAGGATTGTGATCTGCGGTCACGTTCACGGAGGCTTCGGGCGCTTCGAGCATCAGGGCATTCCGATCTACAACGTAAGCGTCGTCGACGAGAGCTACCGGCTCGTCAACGCGCCGACGGTCATCGACCTGCCAGGCGTCTGAAGCATGTGGACGGCAACGTGTTCAGGATTTCGCCCTGTTCATTGATTCTGAACGCGTCCAAGGATTGTCGGAGGATTTATGGGCACCCCAATCGTCGTTGACTGCGAAGCACCCTTCGGCGTCGGGGCGCCCTCAGTCGGCGACATGACGGATTTTGGCGCCGTTGACGTCAACGCCCTTCAGGACGGTCGGGTCGAGACGTTCCACGGCGTGGATTGCTCTGAGGACACGTTCCGGCAGTTCCGAGAATGGCTGACTCCCCGGATGCCGGTCGTGTTCGTTTCGGACAACCCGGCGTACGACTTCCAATGGATCAACTTCTACTTCTGGCGCTATTTCGGCGAGAACCCGTTCGGGCATTCCGGACGCCGCATCGCCGATTTCTACGCCGGGCTTGTCGGTGATTTCCGCAGCACTCAGAAGTGGAAGCGTCTCCGCCGAACGAAGCACGATCACCATCCCGTCCATGACGCGCTCGGAAACGCCGAAGCGCTCATTCGACTGCTTAATGGGGAGCGCTAATCCCCGCCGCCGTCAGACCGAGAGAGGGTTACCGGAGCGGATGCGGCTCGATGTTCCAGGAGACCTCCCACTCCGGCTCCGATCCAGGATCGCCACACACGCGCAGGCCCTGCTCGCGAGCCTCGGCTACGCTCGATTTCAGGAGCACTGTAGCTTCATCCTGACTACGAAACAGACCGACGATGCTCGCGTCGACAAACCCATGTTCGCTCTGATCTTCACGAACTAGAACGTAGACAGTCATGGGCTCCTCCAATCGAACGACCGGTGGCTGGCATACGGATCCGCCACACCCTACCGAGACTGTGGGGAAGTTCGATGATGAGCTAGTTTACGTGAAGGAAAGTCTGGCAGCGGAATACTGTGTCTATTGAGTCCCAGGAGGTTCAATGGCAGGTTGGCGGCGTAGCGAACTGAAAGCTGGCGTGTACGACGAGATCGTGAGTGCACGTCTTGATCGCCAACTGGCGGCCCTTGGCGCTCCGTTCGAAGTCTATCGCTCCGCGCTCACCATGAGCGAGCCGATCGGCGCCGTGCTCGAATCGCTGCTCGGGGATGGGCTCGCCCTCGCACTGGCCGAACTGAAGGCTGACTCCGCTAAGGGACTCGCACTGGCGGAAGCGCTGCTGGCGGTGCTGCACTCGCACGCGCCACGCGTCTTCGAGCGCGATGACGAACTGCGCCTGAACGCCGAGCGGCTCACCGCGATCGTTGCGAGGCCCGCGCAAGCGCCAGAGAGGCCGCGTGGTTCGCTCCATGCCTCAAGCCTGATCGTCAATGCCGAGGGCGACCAATTGCTCGAGCACCTGCGAAGTGAATTCGACAGCGCCGACTCTGTCGACCTGCTGTGCGCGTTCATCAAGCTCAGCGGCTTCGAGAAGTTTCGCACTGAAATCGAGCGCCACTGCGACGGGCGAGGCCGTTCGCTGCGCGTGTTGACCACGACGTACATGGGTGCATCGGATGTGCTAGCGATCGAGAGACTGGCAGCGTTGCCGAATGCGACCGTGAAGATCTCGTACGACGAGAACACGACGCGGCTGCACGCCAAGGCGTGGATCTTTCATCGCGCCAGCGGGTTCTCGACCGCGTTCGTGGGTTCGTCGAACCTCTCGCACGCCGCTCAGACCGACGGTCTCGAATGGAACGTTCGCATGACGCAGTCGGATCAACCAGCGTTGGTCGCGCAGATGCAGGAGACCTTCGACCAGTACTGGGCGGATGCACATCAGTTCGAACGGTACGAGTCTGGGAACGATACGCAGCGCGTGCGGCTCACGAGGGCTCTCTCGCCGGACGCCCGCTACGATTCGAGCGAGGATCTGCTTTTCGAAATCGAGCCGAGAGACTTTCAGAAGCCGGTTCTTGAGGAACTCACGGCGGCGCGCGAGCTTGGACGGCACCGCAATCTGATGGTCGCGGCCACGGGCACGGGAAAGACGGTCATGGCCGCGCTCGATTACCGGTCCCTCCGGCAGGCGGGACGCGTCGAGACGCTGCTGTACGTTGCGCACCGGCGTGAGATCCTGGAACAGGCGCGGCGAATCTTTCGCAACGTGCTCCAGATGCGCGACTTCGGCGAGCTGCTGTATCACGGCGAGCGACCCGCCATACAGCGCCATGTGTTTGCATCGATCGACTCGCTGGGCGACGACTCCGTCATCGATCCTGGTGCGTTCGACCATGTGATTCTGGACGAGGCTCACCACGCCGCGGCTGACTCCTGGGAGAAATTGCTCGACCGGGTAGCACCGAAAGAGCTGCTCGGTCTGACCGGCACTCCAGAGCGCGCCGACGGTCTCGACTATGAGCGTCACTTCCCACGGCCGTGGGTCGGCAACCTCCGCGTCTGGAACGCCATTCCGCACGCGCTGGTGCCATTTCGCTATTACATGCTCGACGTGGAAGGCGCCGACCTCCGCGACCTGACCTGGACCGCGGGTCGCTACGCGCCCGATCAGCTCGCAGGCCGGCTCGTGGGGGCGGCCGAGGCGTTCGTGTTGCGGGCGGTCCGGGCAGTCAGTGAATGCATCGGGCGGCGGTCCGAGATGCGCGCCATCGCATTCTGCGTGAACGTCCGCCATGCTGAAGAAGTCGCCCGCCGTTTCAAAGACTGTGGCTTTTCGACCCAGGTAGTGACCGGCACCACCGACAGCGTCGAACGACGAGGCGCTCGTGGCGACCTCGACGCCGGCCGCGTGCAGGTGCTGTGCGTGGTCGACATCTACAACGAAGGCGTCGACGTTCCGAACGTCAACACGCTGTTCTTCTTCCGTCCCACCGAGAGTGCCACGGTGTTTCTCCAACAGTTCGGGCGCGGCCTGCGTCGGGCGCCGGGCAAGGCTGAACTGGTCGTCTTCGACCTCACCGGACGACAGCACCTTCAGTTCCGATTCGATCGACGGCTGCGATCGCTACTTGGCCACACGCCGCGCGAGCTGGCCGAGTTCGTTTCCAAGGGGTTCGGGCGGCTTCCGGCTGGCTGTCTTCTGCGCTTCGACGAGCAGGTCCGCGAAGACGTGATCGCGCAGATGCGCCGGGCGATTCCTTCAGACCAAGCGGGTATTCGAGCCCTGTTGCGCGAGCCGGCGCACGCGGAGCTGTCACTGGCGGCGTTTCTTCGCGAAACCGACGTCGCGCTCGACGATGTGTATCGTAAGGATCGTTCCTGGTGGCAGCTCCGGCAGTCGGCCGGTCTCGATTCGCGAACAGTCGGTGAACAAGAGAGAGCGGCCTTAGGGAATGTTCACAAGCTGATTCATGTCGGCGATGAGCGTCGGCTCGGCATGTGGGCGCGGCTGGCGTCGCTGGGATCACCCGTCGACGAGGCGGACCGTCGGCTCGCACGCATGCTCTTCGCGGTGCTCTACGGGAAGGATATCGGCGCCGGCACGCGTGCCGAAGCGCTGTGGGCTCAGCACGGCTTACTGCGCGAAGAGATCGCAGGTCTGGTGCCAATCTTGCGCGAGCTGAACGCGGTGCTGACGCCGCCACACACCCTCGCGCCCGAGATCCCGTTGGTGCTGCACGCACGGTACCTGGGCGTCGAGCTGAGCGCAGCCTTCGATCATCGTACCCGGGAAGGGAACTTTCGCGACTATTACACTGGGGTCGAACTCACGCACGGCAAGCAGTTCGATCTGCTCCTCGTCACGCTCGACAAGGCGGCGGCGACGAAGGAGCACCTGCGTTACCGTGACTTCCCCCTCAACGAGAAGCGGTTTCATTGGCAGTCGAAGGCCCGAACCACACGCGAGTCACCGGAGGGAAAACGGCATCTCGATCCGGCGCGCTACAGCGTGACACCGCTGTTGTTCGTGCGCGAGCGGGCGGATGAGCGCGCCGGCGTGACCATGGCGTTTCGGTATCTCGGGCCGGTGGATCCGGACGGGGCCGATGGGGAACGGCCGATTACGATCGAATGGCGCTTGAGATACGCGATGCCGCGGGAGGTGCTGGTTGCGGGGAGAGTAGCGGGGTGAGGCAGGGAGTGTGACTTGACGATGCGACTTGTTTCCGCTTGCCGACTTACGTAATTAGCGTAACAATTTACGCATTGTGCGTAAGGCAAAGACGGCTCTGAGGGCGCTATTTCCAACCGTCCGTGGAGAGATACTTTCCGCAACGCTGACCCAGCCCGACAAATGGTGGTATCTGTCGGAGTTGGCGCAGTTCCTCCGAACGACCCCTTCGAGCCTGCAGCGGGACCTCAAGGCTCTCGTGGACGGTGGAATCCTGCAACAGCGTCGCGAAGGCACCAGGGCCTACGTCAAGGCCGACACACGATCCCCGTTGTTCGCCGACTTGCATGGCCTCGTGGAAAAGACGGCTGGTTTGTTGCCAACCCTCCAGCGGCTAATTGACCAGTTCGACACTCGAGTTGACGTTGCCTTCGTTTATGGATCCATCGCGCGCGGCGAGGAGCACGCGACGAGCGACGTGGACCTGCTCGTCATTGGCACTGTCGGCCTCGCGGAGCTCGCCCCCGCGCTCCGGAGAGTCGAGGAACATCTCGGCAGAGAGGTCAACGTGACGAGCTATGCGCAGGCCGAATTCAGAACGAAAGTTAGGGCCGGCGATCATTTCCTTACTGAAGTTCTGCGAGGGTCCATGCGGTTCGTGAAGGGCGGGCAACGTGACCTGGACGAAGTTGTTGGCAAGCCGCGACGTTCAAAGGCATCGAACATCCAAAAAGGAACTCGATGACATCCGGGCGCTGATAGCGCGCGACCTGGCCGATGCCGGCGTCGCGGCTGTTTCGGCTGATCGGCGGTTCGCTACGGCGTACAACGCGGCGCTACTGACCGCACACATGATGATTGCGTGCGCTGGCTACCGCGTGACCGCCAAGACGGGTCACCAAAAATGGCCTTTGACGCGATCACGCTCAGCGCCAATGCGACCAAGTACGCCGACTACTTCGAGAGATGCCCGGTCGCCTCGCGCGACCAATCGTCCCCGGCTATCGCTGAGCGTGGTCAAATCGCGCGGCCATCCTCGAACAACTCATCGAGCGTTGGCTTGTTGCCACTCACGCAGATCCTACGAGCGAACACCACGTTGTCGAATCGGCCGCGGACGAATCCGGAGCTCCCCAATTGAGGATTGCCCAGGGTACTTGACCGGCCCGATGTCAGACTGCGACTGGAGCGGGAACTACGCTTTGCAAGTTCCTCCAGTCGCGCAGGCAACTGCTCGACCTTGTGGCAGATCAAGAACTCCCACGTTCCGAAGTCGCCAAGGTTGTTGACCGCAGCCGCCCACTTCTTCGCGGCCTGGTTCTTCTCGTTGAACGTGAAGGCGATTATCTCGTAGGGCTCGACGCCTTCATCGACCTGCCGGGTGTCTGAAGCATGTGGACCGTAAGTATTCAGAATTTCGCGGTGTTCATTAATCCTGAACGCGTTCGCTCTCGTTTTCGCCCGACGAGCGACATCCCGGCCGCCTAGCATCGTCACCTCATCAGCCGCTGCTCCGGGGAAGGTACGCGCCACACCGGAGCGACCTGGCGCAGTGGACGAAGACGCTCGTCGCCGACTGCCATGAGCTGCTGGCGATGTTTCTGCCGCTCACCGTTCGGGAGCGTGAGTTCCTCGAGCGCCTGAACGCTAAGGGCGAGATCCTGCCCGAAGTGCTGACTGACGACGAGCGCTTGCGAGAGATCATCCGGACGCATCCGGGGCTGCTGTGGAAGGCGCTGAACGTCCAGAAGCTTCGCGGAACATCCCACGCAAGGCACATCGTGCCTCTCCCTCCACGAGGCGCAGGTGACGCGAACCCTTAGACCGGTCTGACGATTGACCTTCCTTCTGAGGTCAGTGCCCGTCTCCACCACGTCTCACGAGGTCCCCAAAGGTGCCCCCCCAAAAGGGGAATTGTCTGCTCCATTCTCCCGAGGCTATAACCGGCGCTCTGGCACTCCCCCCCTTTCCGCGGAAGTGCCCCATTTGGCTCTGGTTTGTCGGGGAGGGCACAAATGTTGGATCGCAGGGCAATCATCAAGGCTGGTCTGATCGGCGGAACCGGCGCACTCGTTGCGACGCGGCGCGGAATCCTGGCGCCTGACACCGCAAGCGCGCAGACCACGTTGCCGCCTACGCCGTTTCAAATTACGCCATTTCAGACGCCACTCCCGTTGCCACCAGTGTTGCGCCCGTACGATCTCAACCCCGGTCCCGGGCATGTCTATCACGGCATCGCGCCCGAGTTCTCGCCCAGCCACCCGGCCCACGCGCCTGACTGGAACGATGCCGCGCTGAAGACCTACAAGCTCGTCGCCGAGCAGCGCATCGCGCAAATCATCCCGGGCGTGGATACCCCCGTATTCAGCTACCGCGATGCGAATGATCCGGAGGGCCAAGGCACCGTGCCCGGACCGACGATCATCGGTCGATTCAACGAGCCGATCGTCGTGCGCCACCTGAATCGCCTGACGCGCGATCTCACCTACGTGCACCACGACATCGAGGCGTCGATCCACCATCACGGTGGGCATAATCCGGCGCACGCCGACGGGCATCCGGCCTTCTACACCCTGCCTGGCCAGGAACGCGATTACTACTATCCGAACATCGTCCCGAAGCGGCTACTGAACGGCGTCCTCGACTTTGATCGCTGCAGCATTCCCTCCACCATGTGGTACCACGACCACAGCATGGACATCACCGGGTTCACGGTGAGCCGCGGCTTGGCCGGATTCTATCTGTCGCTCGACGACCTCGAGCAGGGTCTGATCGACAGCAACGTGCTGCCCGATGTCACGCTTCTCGAAACCGACCCCGATGGGTGTTGCGACATCCCGCTGATGTTGGCCGATCAGCGCTTCAACGCCGACGGCACGCTGCACTACGACTTCCTCAATCACGACGGGCGTCTCGGCGACGTGTTCACCGTCAACGGCACCGTGCAGCCTACCTTCCGCGTGCAGCGCCGGAAGTACCGCCTCCGGTTCTGTAACGGCTCGAACGCGCGCTACTACCAGTTGCGCGTAAGCACACGGCGCAGCTTTCTGCAGATTGGCAAAGACAGCTGGATGTTCCCGGTCGCCATCGTCGCGCGCGACGTGACGATCTGTCCCGGTGAACGCGCCGACATCATCGTCGATTTCCGAGACGCGCCAGACGAGGTGTACCTCGAGAACATCATGCAGCAGATCAACGGGCGCAAGCCCGAGGGTCCCAATCCAAACCGCCCGACGCCCCTGGTCAAATTCATCGTGGAAGGCGGCGCCGTCTACAACGACCTCACGATCGATGCCGGCACGTCCCTGCGACCGCACGACCCCATCACTGCGGCGGACATCGTAAACACGCGCGTCTTCGTATTTGGCCGCGGCAACGGCGCCTGGCAGGTCAACGAACGCTTCTTCAACCCGCGCCGCGCCGACGCCGTGCCGCAGCCCGATGCCGATGGACAGACGGCCGAGCGGTGGATCCTGAAAAACGATGGCGGCGGCTGGTTTCATCCGATCCACATTCACCTCGAGCACATGGAAGTCCAGAAGATCAACGGCCGTGTCCCGCCGCTGCCACAGCGGTTCAAGAGCGACATCGTCAACCTGGCCGACAATGCCACCGCCGAGATCTTCATACGCTTCCGCACGTTCACCGGTCCGTTCGTGTTCCATTGCCACATCGTCGAACACGAGGACATGCGCATGATGGCGCAACAGGATCCGCGGAAAGCAGGGGACCCGTGCCCGCTCGACGGCGTGCGCGACATCGATCCGGCCGTGTCGGGCGTGCCGTTGACCTGCGAGGAACTCGAGCCGACCCTCTTTTTCGAAGCGGCGGGCGATGTCAATCGGCTGGAGGGCAGGGGCGTTGGCGTTCCTTGTGATGATTTCAGAGGCGGCTCGTAACGGTCCACGGTGTGGAGCAACCTATGTCTGTACTGACTGAACGACGCGCGTTTCTTGCGCTCCTGGCCGGGGGCGCCGCGATCGCGGCGACTCGGGCTAAGGCGGTGGACTGGCCGGCCGCCACACGGCGCACGGGGAAGCACTCGGACCGCTTCCCCAACCTCACCCTGCGCACGCACGACGACGTGCCGGTGCGTCTCTACGACGACCTGGTGAAAGATCGCGTTGTGCTCGTCAACTTCATGTATACGCAGTGCACCGAGCGCTGCCCGGTGGTTGGCACCAACCTGCGAGAGGTGCACCGCCGTCTGGGCGCGCGGATGGGTCGCGACATTCACATGCTGTCGATTTCACTGACACCGGACATCGACACGCCGAAAGCCCTGCGGGAGTACGCCGGGCACTTTGGCGGCCCCTTGCCGGGGTGGACGTACGTGACCGGCGAGCGCGCGGGCATCGAGACCTTGCGTCGGGCCATGGGCGTGTTCGATCCGGACCCCATCCTCGATGCGGATAAGGCGATCCACGCCGGTCTCGTCACGTTCGGCAACGACCGATCCGACCAGTGGCGTGCACTGCCCGCGCTCCTCGAGCCTCGGGATTTGGTGGCCGCCATCTCCCGCGTCGCCCGCGGCTGAAGCCGGTGGGCCCGAGCGGCTCGCATCGCCACTCGCTGGCATAGATGGCGAGTGGCGATCAGCAGTCCCCGCTTCTTACTTGATGACGGTCGCTTCCGGCGCGTCCCGGATCACTGCCTCGATCGCCGGCCACGGCACGAGCTTGAAGTTCTGCCTGCCGCCCTCGTTCTGCTGATCCTGGGTGACGAAGACACCATGAGGGAACCTCGGTCCGAGACTCGCGTTCACGACATCGACCCCGTCCGAGTGCGTCACTCGGTCGATGCCGTTGCCCTCCTCGATCGCGAACGTCGCGACGTACTCGTTCCGGCCCTCGCGGCGATAGACGTTGAACGCGTCGCGGCCCTGGGAGGACGCAATGAGGTACCCGGTGCCCGCATCGCCGATAAAGATCGAGAGGCCTTCGACGTCAGGCGTCAGGGCGCCGTTCGGTCCAGTCGAGTCGACCGCAATGCGGCCATCGCCCACGGTTGACTCGGCCCCATACTTCCAGATCCCCACGTTTTCTTCGCCGATATACAGGAATCCCAGCTGGTCGTCGGCCACACACGCTTCGATTTGCGAGCCGACGTCGAAGCCACGGACCCGCTCGGCGTCGACCGTGCCCCGCTTGGTCTCGAACAGCCGCCATTGATCGACCTCGCCGCTCTTCGACGTGATGAACACGTAGTAGGCGCCGTTCACCGCGCTGCGATACATACACAAGCCGTAGACGACGAGGTCGACACCGATCTTCCGCGCCGCGACGTTGCGCAGCCTCCGCGTCGACACGTCGATCGCATAGATGGCAATGCTGTTGTCGGTGCGGTTACCAGCCGTGACGATGGCGGTCGGCGATCCACCCAGCGAGAAGTCGTGCCGAAGATCGACGTTCCCCATCTTCCCATCCGGAAGCTCCTGCAGGACGCGGCCGTCCACGTCGTAGACCATCAGCCCGCGCTTCTTGTCAGTGCCGATGATCGTACTCTCTGCGCCGTCGGTGGGATGCCGCCAGATCGCCGGATCGTCGGCGGCGTCCCCGGACGACTGCACGGGATCGGTTTCGACCGTGGCATGCACGGCCATCGCCGTTCGGCCGCGTGTAGGTGCCGGCGCGGACCAAAGCTGCCACGCGATCAGGACAAAGGCCACCATCAGCGCGGCAATCTTCACCAGGTCCAATCCAAATACTGTCCACGTCCTGAGCGGTTCGATCGGATGATCACCCTTAGCGGCATGACGCATGGCGTACCTCCTCGATGCGTTCCATGAACATCGTCGACCAGGCGGCCGCGCTGCCGCCAGTCGTGTCTTCGGCGAATCCGGCGCTCTCGAAGATGGCGCGCACACCTTCCGGCGTGAGGTTGTTCAGGCGCTCCACCAGGAAGCGCCGGGCGGCCTCCGAGGGACGGCCGAAGCCCGCGAGGTCGGCGCTGAGCGTGCAGGCGCCCGTGTTGAGGAAGACGCGATGCTTTCGATATGCGCCGTAGTCACCACGCTGGCTGCCGGCGCCGAACGACGAGCCAGGATCGTCCAGGAAGATCACGGGATGGGCGCATTTGCCGGTCGCCGGATCCCATGAAGCCGGATCGCACGCCAGGGTGTTCTGCTTCGACAGCCCGTTGTGGAAATGCACCAGGTTGAGTGCCAGCACGTACGCCTCGAACTGGAGACGCTTCTCGGCATCGCCCGACCAGCTCGCGTAGACGTCGGCCCACTCCCACCCTTTGTCTTGTTCCGCATCAAGCGGTGTCAAGGACCGGCGCTCGATCGAGGCCTGTTCGAAGACGCTCGTCCCTCGTGCCGGCCGGTTCGTGGCGGCGGTGCGGATGTCGTTGAACGGATCGCGGGAGCAGCCTGCGCAGACGACCGTCGCCCGGAACAGGTGATCGGTTGGAAACCCCAGCGTCCAGAGGAACCGGTGCACGGCCACTTCCGTGTAGACCTCGCGACCCCTGCTGTCTCCCGTGGTGTACTTCACCTTGATGATCTCGGGGCGGCGTGCGCGACCCAAGCCATCGGTCAACGTCCGGCCCCCGGCGTCCACGAGGAAGCCCGCGGCCGACACACGCGAGGCCTCGGGTACCACGGTCTGATCGTCGCCGTAGTACCGGCCACGTGCGTCGGTGCGATAGCACCAGAACTTACGGCTCATGCCGCGGCCCTTGAGGTTCATGTCGTAGGGGATGAAGGAACAGTGCTCCTGCGTGGTACCCGAGATGGCCAACGGCCCTCCGGGACCGCGCTTGATCGTCTCGATCGTCAGAGGCGGCTGAGCGCCCGCAAGGTGGGCCCGTGCGAGACACGCCTCGCGAGAGACCGAACGCCAAGCCGTGCCGCGCCCTTCGGCGGACACGACCTGGACGATGCAGTCGTCGCTGGTGTCGGCCGGCGGAGGGCCGTCGCCCCGGTTCTCGATGTCGGCGCGCAGTGGCGCCGCGCAGAGGCCAACGAGCAGTACGGCAATGCGAATGGTGGTACTCATGATCTGTCTCCTCTCGGCGATAACGTTTCGCCTTCGACTGATTGATGCCTTCAGAAACGGGCCGGCAGCGCATCGAGGCAAGAATGCGCGGCAATCTGGCGGACCTTGTCTTTGAACACGGCCACCCACGCCTCGACACCGCACTCCGCGGCGTCGTCACAGAAGTCGGTCACGCGCGCGGCAAGGAAGAGGTCGCGGAGTTGCGCGTCGCTGAGCTGCTGCAATCGGTTCAGCAAGAACTGGCGGCCCGCCTCGGTGATGACGGGGTTTTCGATACCACCACTGCAGCTCATCGAGGGTGCCAGCACGCCCCGGCACGCTCCACCGGTGTCGCGAGACGTGGCCGGGTCGAACACCGGCTTCTTTGCCCAGTTGGAGAGGCTCATCTTCGCGCCCGATCCGGTGAAGGCGCCCGCGCCTCCAAAGGTTGCGCCCAGGTCGTCGACGAGCGCGAAGGGCGACTGGCACACATACTCCTGGCCGTCGGCATCGGCATCGGCGTCGGCGCCTTGCGAAAGGCTCACCGCGCTGGATCTCACGGCGGCGCCGGAGTTGCGGCGAACCGCGCCACCGGGCACGCACACCAAGCGCTGCTGTTCCGGCTTGCAGTCGCCGTGCTGCACAAAGACCTGAAGGAGCTGGAGCGCCTCCGCCTGTTCACGGACCGAGAGCGCGCGGCCGGCGTGCTGGTGCAGCTCTGACCACGTCCATCCGTCCTGTCCGCCGGCGGCGATCGTCGCGCCCTCGAATCGCTGCTCGATGAGTGCGATGCCAATCGGTCGCACGGAGCGGCTGTACGCGCGCGAGCGGTCCCGTTCGTCGGGTCCGTCGTGGGGGCTGGCCGGACAGCCGTGACAAACGACGTGCGTCAGGAATACCCGGTCGGCCCCGAATCCAAGTGCCCAGAACAATCGGGTTGCCGCCATCTCGGCGTAGATCTCTCGGTCGGCAGGGCCGCCGTTTTTCCCAGTGGTGCCGTAGCGTGCGGAAGGAAGGTACTTGACCTTGTAGACGGTGCCGCCGATCCGGCAGAGAAACTTCGGTGTTGCGCCGCCAAGCCGAGCGCCGGGCGAGTGGTACTCACATGCCACAACCGTGGCGGGGTCGAAGGTCAGTCCATCAACAGGGCCGGTGCGCAGGTCGAGGGTGCTGGTCTCGCGGTCGACGAAGATCTTGGCTTGCTCGAGCTGGTGCAGCCGTTCCTGCTTCGAGACCGCGAGGCGTGTCGGGCCGTCCTGCGCCGTTCCCCATGCCGTCGAGGGGATGCCCAGGAAGACGATCACGGCCGTCAGCACCAGCACAGGGTGTCGGTGTGTGCGCCGCCGTGAGGGCGAAGGGTGTCGGTTCATGTTCGTGACCTCACCCTTTAGCTACGGAATGATGACGCCTCGTGGACGTGATCGAGATCACGCGCGACACGTGATCCAGATCACACCGACCCGCAGAGCCTCCTCATCTAACTAACAGGTTGCTGAAAAACGTGCTCTAGTACTTGATTGCCGGCGTGAGGACGTGCCAGTAGACGACGAACCACGCAAAGCCGATGCAGGCCAGGGCAATCAGGCCTTCCTGGACCTTCGTCCACCACCACGCACGCGACGTTGCCGTGCGTACCGCGTGCACGACGGCCACGACCGATCCAATCGCGCCGGCGAGCGCCAGCGCCTGAAAGAGCCGCAGCATCGGATCGAGTCTGGTATTGAACGCGCCAGGTGTGCCCGCCTGCGCCGCGAGGTACAGCACGACGGCCACCACCGCGATGTCGATGGCGCAGACGATGCGCACCATGCGCCTGAGACGCAACTCGCTCGGTGACAGCTCCAGCGTTCTGCGGTAGTGACGCCGCACGAGCGCGCCGATCGGCCACAACAGCAGCGTGAGCGCGATGACGCCAAGGCTGAAGACGAGCAGCACCACGTTGAACCAGCGGCCCTCGAGCCCGCTGGTGCGCTGAAACATCATCGCCGGGAACGGGACCGCAATCGTGAGGCGTCCCGACGGATCCCGCTGAAAGGCAAGACGTTCCTGCCCGTCGAGGCTTTCGAAGGTCAGCGGCGCAATCCACCGAAACTTCATCGGCTCGCCATCCAGGCCGCGAGCGAAGTCGGCCGAGATCGTCCCGTCGGTATTGGTGGTGACGCTCGACTGCGACGCCGCATTCATGAAGGCGATGAGGGTCGTGTCGGGCCGCCTGCTCACCTTGTAGTACCCCGACACCGCGCGCGCGTCATCTGCGGCGCCCTCCGGCGGCGCAGGGCGCGCCGGCGGCGTGGACGGCAGATAGCGATCCAGGAACTTCTGCCACAGGGCGGCCCTCGGACTGGACTCGCCCTTGCCGGCGCTGTTGTAGGACATGAAGGCGCCGAGTCGCTGATCGGGAACCAGGTGCATGTCGCTGTGAAAATACACGGTGTCGCCGCCGTGGCCGATGATGCGGTGACCGTTGCGCGACTCCTCGTAGAAGCCGAGCGCCATGCCGTTCGTCTCCGGGTGGAGCCCGAACTGGCGCGAGTGCATCAGTGCCACCGTGTCGGAGCCGAGGATGCGCGCGCCGTCGTGCTCGCCGCCCTGCAGATGGGCCAGCATGAACCGCGTCATGTCCATCGCCGAGACGGCGCAGCTCCCGGCCGGAAACGCGCCGACGAACTCGTACTCTTTCGGGCCCTGGGAGGCGCGCTGGTAGCCTCGCGACATCCGCGGCCGCAGGTGCTCGGGCAGCGGCTGCCGGAATGTGGAGCTGGTCATCGACAGCGGCTTGAAAATGTGCGCGTCGACGTAGTCGTCGAACGGCGTGCCCGACACGCGCTCCACGATGTAGCCTGCCAGCGACGTTGCGTAGTTCGAGTACGCCGGCACGGTGCCAGGCGCGAAGATCTGTTTCGGCATGTGGCCGACGACGTAATCCCGGAGCGGCATCAACGCCTCCGCATCAGGCACGAACAGGTTTCGGATCGCCTCCTCGAATCCGGGCGTGTGCGTCATGATGTGGCGCAGCGTGAGCGCCGTGCCGAACGGCGCCGGGATCTGAAAATCGAGGTACTGGTTGACGTCGCGATCGAGATCGAGCTTTCCCTGTTCGACCAGCTGCATCACGGCGGTCCACGTGAACAGCTTCGAGATCGAGCCGGGGCGGAACAGCGTGTCGACGGTGGCCCGCGACGCATTCGTCGTGTCCGCGTAGCCATATCCCTTCGCGAACAGGACCCTGCCATCCTTGACGATGGAGATCACGGCGCCGGCGATGTCGTCGCGATCGAGCTGCGATGGCACGAGTCCGTCGAGGAAGGCC
The DNA here is from genome assembly GCA_032155105.1 of Acidobacteriota bacterium. Lineage (GTDB taxonomy): Bacteria > Acidobacteriota > Vicinamibacteria > Vicinamibacterales > UBA2999 > 12-FULL-67-14b. Next base: position 8,413 of record JALDXK010000003.1, on the reverse strand, counting down.
TCGACGTCGGAGGTGGTCATCTCCCGTGCGGCGCCGATCGGCGTCTCGCGAGGAGGCGAGACTGGAGGCGCCGGATCGGTCTTTGGTGCCTGGGCCGCCAGCGTGGCGGCGCCGAGCACCACGGAAAAGACCACGCCGGCTCGCACGGCTCGCCTCATGGTCTCACTTGATGACGCTGGCGCCAGCCTTCGAAATCTGCTCGTCTTCGATGGCCCGAACACCGCTCGTGCCAACCGCGCCGACGAATTCCATGCCGCGCATAATCGGCACGCCGCCCGCGAAGGTGATGCCGTTGGGCACTTCCTTCACGCTGCCGGCTTTGAGCTGCTCGCCGTAGACCGCGGTCGTCAACTTCGTGGCCACGACGGTGGCGGCCTTGCGGGTGGCGATGTCGTACGAGCGCGGGCTCGCGCCTGTCAGGCGGCGCAGCACCACCGGCACCCCAGCGGCGTCGGTGACCACGATGGTCACGTTCCACTTGTTCTTGCGGGCCTCCGCCTCGGCCGCATCCATCACCAGCACGGCCATCTCGTAGGTGAGCGCCTGCGGCGCAGGTGTGGTGGGCGCCTGGGCGGCAACCGCGGCGGTGGCAAGAAGGCCGATCGGCGACGCCAACACCAGGAACGAGGTCACACGATTCATGAAGTCTCCTTGTGCGAATGCTTGCCTCGCCGTCGCGTGATGCGCGAGCGAACCTACGGGATCTCGCGTGTCACAGTATGCCGTAACCCATTACGCACTGGAGCGCACCGCGTGGCCGGCTCGGCAGTCCACTACAGCGTCCCCTGGTCCCGCCATACAGCCATTTCGCTCGGAACATCGGGCCTCCGTCCGATTGCGATCTTCGATCGCCACACGGGATCCTAGCAGTTGCCCTCCACGACCTCGAGGGCGCTTGTCGCCTGGTTGACGGTCATTCGTGACCGGCCCGACCGAGGCGTTGGGCCGGCGAACCACCGGCCGAGAGGAGGACGGATGACTTGTCGAGCGACTCTACTCGCGACGTTGATCGTGTGTCTGCCCGCCAGTATCGCCTTCGCACAGCAGCAAACCGGCGAAATCTTCGGACGCATCGTTGACAACTCCGGTGCGGTGCTGCCCGGTGTCACCGTTAGCGTGCGTGGTCCGGCGCTGATTCAACCTCGGGTGGTCACCACATCGGAGACCGGCACCTATCGCGTGCCGGAACTGCCGATCGGCGCCTACACGGTGACGTTCGAGCTTCCAGGCTTCCGCACCCTGGCGCTGCAGGACATACGCCTCACCATCGGCTTTCGCGCCCAGGTCAATGGCACGCTCGAGCTGACATCGGTGCAGGAAACTGTCACCGTCACCGGTGAAAGCCCGCTCATCGACACGCGCGAGACCGGCGTGTCGACGACGTTCGATCTCGAGACGCTGCAGGCGCTGCCGTCGGGGCGGGACCCGTGGGTCATGCTCGAGCGCACGCCGGGCATCACGATGGACCGCGTCAACGTTGGCGGCAACCAGTCGGGCCAGCAGTCGGGCTACATCTCCCGCGGCAATTCGTCCGGAAACAACAAGTGGTCGATTGACGGCGTGGACATCACGGACATGTCCGCGACCGGCGCGTCGCCGATCTATTACGACTTCGACATGTTGCAGGAAATGCAGGTGACCACCGGGGGCGCCGACGTCACGCAGCAGACCGGCGGCGTCGGCATCAACCTCGTCACGCGCAGCGGCACCGATCAGTTCCGCGGCAGCGGCCGCGTATACATCACCGACCAGGAACTGCAGGACGACAACATCACCGACGAGCTTCGCGAGCAGGGCGCCGGCTCTGGTGCGCCGATCCAGAACATCAAGGACTACGGCTTCGACGTCGGCGGTCCGATCAAGAGGGGCCGGGCGTGGTACTGGGGCAGCTACGGCACCCAGGACATCAAGGTCGGCGTCGTCGGCTTCTACAAGGACACGCCGACCTGCCAGGGTCTCGATCCGACGTCGACCTCGACTGACGTACTACGCAGCTGTCTCGAAACCGATCTCACGACGCTCAACAACTACAACTGGAAAGTGACGTTCGTGCCGTTCACCAACAATCGCTTCAACTTCCAGAACACGTGGGCGGAGAAAGTGCGCAACGCGCGCGACGCCTCGGACTTGCGTCCGATCGAGACGACCTACCGGCAAAAGGCGGTGGCGAGCGACTTCGGCACAGCGGGGTGGATCACGGGACCGTCGCCGTTCTGGAAGGTCGCCGATCAGCACGTGATCAACGACCGCTGGCTCGTGGACGTGATGTGGTCGCACCTCGGCAATAACTTCGTGCTCGACTTCCACGAGGACTCGCTTCGCGACGTGCAGCCGCTGCTGGAGACGAGCACCAACGCGTGGTCGCGTTCGTTCCAGCAGTCGATCTTCATGCGTCCGACCAACAGCTTTGACGTTGCCAGCAACTACTTCGTGCCGGGCCGGCTCGGCGGCGATCATGCCCTCAAGTTCGGTTATCGCTGGCGCAGCGCGCACTCCACCAGCCTCAATCACCGCGGCGGGTTCGTGGTTGCCCGCTACAGTCGCGGCGTGGCGGATTCGGCCGACATCTACCGCGACGGCAACGCCGTGGCCCACCTCGACACGCAGGCCTTCTACCTGCAGGACACCTTTACGAGGAACCGGCTGACGCTGAATCTCGGCTTCCGTGTCGATCGCCAGGACGACAGTTCCGTGGCCGCGGACGTGCCGGCCAATCCGTTCTTCCCACAGCTGATGCCGGCGATCAACTTCCAGGGCGCCGACGCCGGGGTGACCTGGACCGACTTCTCGCCGCGCCTCGGCTTCACCTACGACCTCACTGGCGATGGGCAGAACATCTTCTCGTCGTCGTACTCGACCTACTTCGGCCAGATGGGTCCTGGCGAGTTGTCGAGCCAATTGGCGGCCACCGGTGCGGTGTTCGTACGCTATCCCTGGGCCGACGCCAACCGCGACGGTTTCGTGCAGCCGGCCGAAGTCAACACCGGGGTGCCCTTCCTCAGCAAGAGCACGGCGTATGACCCGGATAATCCGACCTCGACCACCTCGCCGACGACCCTGGACCCCGACGTGCAGAACGATCGCACGCGCGAGTTCATCGTCGGCTTCGACCGGCAACTGGGCTCGACGATGGCCGTGGGCGCGAACTACATCTGGCGCAAGTACGATCGTTTCCGCTGGAACGATCGCATCGGGTTGTCCAGCGCCGACTACCGCCCGGTCCCCTTCACGCCGACCACCTGCCCGTCCGGCGCGCGCTGCGAGACGGTGACCTACTTCGAGCCGACACGACAGATTCCGTCGGCGAACATCTACACCAACGTGCCCGATCGGTACCGCAACTTCAACGGCGTCGAGCTGACATTCCAGCGGCGCTATGCGGAACGCTGGCAGATGAGCGCGAGCCTGGCGCTCAACGACGCCCGCGACTACTGGGACTCGCCGAACGCGTACGAGGATCCGACCAACGTCGAGCAGGAGCACGGCGCGCAATACGCACCGGAAAGCGGCGGCAGCGGCGTCGGCGACATCTTCACGAACTCCCGGTGGCTGGTGAAGCTGAGCGGCCGCTACACACTGCCTTGGGAGGTGAACATCGCGGCCTTCTACAACGGCCGGCAGGGCTATCCGTTCCCGCAGTACATCCAGACGCCCAACCGCGCCAACGGCGCCGGGCGCGAGGAAGTACTGCTCGATCAACTGGGCTCGGTGCGGCTCGACAACCTGCACATGATCGACTTCCGGCTCGACAAGGTGATCCGGCTCGGCTCGCGATCGCTGACGCCGACGTTCGAGATCTTCAACCTGACCAACAACCACACCGTGCTGGCCATCAACCGCAACCAGGCGGCGTCGAACGCGAATCGGATCAGCGGCATCGTCGCACCGCGCGTGATTCGTCTGGGAGTCCAGGTCCGCTTCTGAGGAGGTAGCGGCGTTCGCGGCGAGAAGCTTCGGCCGGGGCCATGAGGGCCCCGGCGAAGCAGTTCCGTGTTCGGCCGGCGACGCGAGGCTTGACCTTGCCCGGTGGTTTGGCGATGCTCACCGCCATGTTCCGGGGCCTCCGGTCGCTGGCGTTCACCGTGGGCGCGCTCGTCCTCGTCCTTCCGTGGTCGGCGGTGCCGCTCCGCTCACAGGGCGACGACCGGATCATCACCACCACTCACCAGGTGACGGTCGACGGCAAGCCGCTACGCTATGCGGCCCGAGCGGGTCACTTGCCCATTCGCGATGACGACACCGGCGAGGTGCACGGGCGGATGTTCTTCATCGCCTACACCACGCCGCGTCGGGCGGGAGAGCCGCAACGCCCGCTGACCTTTCTGTGGAACGGCGGGCCGGGTTCGAGCTCATCGCTCGTGCATCTGCTCGGCTTTGGACCGCGACGCATTGGCCCGTCGAATCGCCCGATCGACAACCCGGGCACCTGGCTCGACTTCTCGGACCTGGTGTTCATCGATCCGATCGGTACCGGCTACAGCCGTCCCGTGAAGGCGGAGTACGGCCCCGAGTTCTACCAGACGCGCGGCGATGCGGAATCGGTCGCCGAATTCATTCGTGTCTATCGCAATCGCTTCGACGCCAACGACACGCCGATCGTCCTCGCGGGTGAGAGCTACGGCGTCACGCGCGCGGCCGCCGTCGCAGACATTCTCGAACGGCGCGGCTCCCGCGTCAGTGGAGCTGTACTTATCGGGCTCGCGCTGCCGCTGGGATCGACCACCGAGGCGCAGCGGACCGTGCACTACGTGCCGACTTACACGGCTACCGCGTTCGCACACCGCAAACTCGGTGCGGAGCTGCAGGCCGACCTTCAATCGACACTGCGTAAGGCTGAAGCGTGGGCAACCACGCGCTATGCAGAGGCGCTGGTACGGCTTAATGCGCTGAGCGACGCTGAGCGTGCCGAGGTCGTGGCTGATCTCGCGCGCTTTACTGGATTCGACGCGAGCCTGATCAATCGCAAGACGCTCACCATCCCGATGCCGCAGTTCAGCGAGCAACTCCTGCGCGCCGAGAACCGCATGGTCGGCCGCTACGACAGCAGGCTCACGGCGCCGTTCGATCCGCAGCAGGTGAAGATGTACGACCCGCGGATTGATCCGAGCCTGGCCAACATCATCGACGATGTCGCGCTACTGCGTTACGTGCGACAGGAACTCGGCTTCGAGAGCGATCTTCCGTATCAGGGGCCCTTCGGTGGCGGTTATCCGCCGCCGCCGGCCTTCCGCGGCGACTGGATGTCGGTGCGTTGGAACCGCAGTCCGGCAACCGCGTCAGCGACAGCTCAAGGAGCAGCGCCCGAATCCGATCGACCACTCGGTCGCGCGATGGCGGCCAATCCCGGACTCATCGTGATGAACATTTGCGGGTACTACGACCTGGTGTGCAGCTACTTCGGCAACGAAGTCGTGGCGGGTCAGCTCGAGGCTGGCGTGAAGGCGCGCGTGATCGTCAGGGCCTACGGTGCGGGCCACGCCACCTACACCGATGATCCCGTTCGGTTGGAGATCAAACGCGATGTCGCAGCGTTTGTGAAACGTGCGATCGGTCCCGCGCGAGTGGTGCGGTCTCCCGCTTCCCAACAGGCATCCCCTGCGGCCCCGACTGACGGCGCGCAGGTCACGACGCAACATTCGATCGCCATCAACGGCAAGCCACTGCGCTACAGCGCAACCGCCGGATTGTTGCCCATTCGCGTCAACGAGACCGGCGAGCCCCACGGCCAGGTGTTCTTTGTCGCCTACACGGTTGCCGCACCGCCGGGCACGCGCCGGCCGTTGACGTTCCTGTGGAACGGTGGCCCCGGATCGAACTCGACATTGCTGCACTTGGTGGGGTTCGGCCCGAAGCGCCTCGCTGATTCCCGCGGACCGGTCGCCTGCGTGGAATGCGACATCGAAGACAACGACGCGACGTGGCTCGAACAGTCGGACCTCGTTTTCGTCGATCCGGTGGGGACGGGCTTCAGTCGTCCAACGCGCACGGAATACGGCGCGGAGTTTCACAACACGCTTGGCGACATCGCATCGATTACCGAGTTCGTCCGCGTCTATCTCACCCGATTCGATGCGTGGGACTCGCCGCTCTTCATCGCCGGCGAAAGCTACGGCGCGTGGCGGGCCTCCGGAGTTGCCGAAGCCCTCGAGCAGCGCGGTACCCGCGTGGCCGGCGTGATGGTGATCTCGGGCGGCATTCACGTCGGGCCCGTCATAGACGATGAATTGCGCACAGCATTGTTCGTTCCGACGCGCGCCGCGGCGGCGTTTCATCACCGGAAGCTCGGCGCCGACCTGCAGGCAGATCTGCCATCAACACTGCGCACCATTGAATCGTGGGCGCGGAAAGAGTATGCGCCGGCGTTGAAACGTCGCGGCACGCTCAGCGATCAGGAGCGAGAAGCGATTGCCGCGTCGCTGGCACGATTCACCGGACTCGATCCCGCCATCATCGATCGGAAGACGCTCGTCGTGGGCCGCCAGCAGTTTGCCGAACAGCTGCTTCGCGATAAGAACAAGGTGCTGGCGCGATACGACACCCGGCACGTTGATGGAACCGCGCAGACGAGCGGACGCAACGCTACCGTGAATCGGTACTTGCGATCGACGCTCGCGTTCAAGACCGACCTGGCGTATCAGGGCAACGAAGAGGGCTTCACTCCGCCGACGGGTCAGCGAACGATGTCTGTAGCGGCGCGCTGGAACTACAACCAGGGCGAGCCCGGTGCGCGAGTCGTCAACCCCGATGGTCCGCCCGGCGGCGCGCAGCCGTGGCTGCGGCGGGCGATGGCGCTCAATCCATCGCTGAAGGCCTTTGCCGCGGCGGGCTTGTACGATTCGCTGAACAGTTGCGCGGCCAACGCCGAACTCGTGTCGCAGCTCGAAGCGCCACTCGCCGCCAACATCACCGCGAAGTGCTACGACGGCGGCCACATGATGTACGACGAGCCGGCCATTCGCCGGCAGGCGACTGCCGACATCACCGCCTTCTATCGAAGCACCGGCCGAAAGTGAGCAGGCGCAGTCAAAACATTGTCATGGGTTGATCTCGCCGCGCGACGCCTTAGCAGCTTCGGAAACAAAGTACGTGAAGAAGCGTGCGGCGCGCTCGAGGCCGGGCACCGAGATCGACTCCAGCACGTCGCCGCTCGCGTGGTACATCGGGCCCGAATGAATCGCCTGCACGCGCGCCACGCCGAGCGGCTCGTAACCGCCAAGATCGCCCGGCACATTGGCCGGGAAATTCTCGTTGAGGTTGAAGCCGTAACGCGCTCGCGCGCGTTTGCCCAGGTCGATCAGGAACGGCGACTGGTTCGAGATGCCGAAGCTCATTGGCTGTTCGGCCGGCTCCGCGCGCCAGGGTCCGCCGCGAATGGCCAACTGCGCGACGTGTTCGAGATTCACGACCAGCACCGTCTGCTTCGTCAGCGCCGGATTCATCTTCACGAAGTTCGCGGGACCGTTCAATCCGGTGCTGTGATGTCCGCCGCTGATCACGAACACCAGCGTGCGCGCAGGCGCGTGCTCCGGTTTGGCGAAGTGCCGCGCCATCGCCAGCAACGCGGCGAAGCCGTCGCCGTTGTCGCCGGCGGCATCGAACCAGCCGTCGCCGTGCGCGTTGACGATGATGTTCTCGCCCGTATTCGTGCCGGGTACGATGCCGACAACGTTGTGTCCCGACAGGGCGGTCAGCGATTCGGCCTGCAGCGAGAGCTGGATGCGGACCTCGCGTCCCGCGTGCGCCGCCCGGGTCATGACCTCCTCGAGAAACCGCCCAGCGTCGGTGCCGACGTTGAAACAGGGCACGCCGCAGTTGCCGAAGTCGCGCACGTACATGTTGCCGGTCTGCTCGACAACGTTGATGACCGCGACCGCGCCGAAAGCAGCCACCGCCCGCGCCCGCGTTGAGACGCGCGTCCGCTCAGAGTACGCGCCGCTGGCCGGCTTCAGGTGCTGCACCGCGACCCTGCCCTTCACGTCGATCGTGACCGGCCCTTCCGTGGTGACGTCGCCGATGTGCACGAGCGGCGCAGTGATGGTGCCGCCATTGATCTGCGATCCGCTCGTCGGCAGTGCCGACTCCAGCACGATCGCCGAGCTACCGTTGCCGAACGCGGCATCCGGCAACACACGCGCCTCCCACGAGCGCGCCATCCACACTGGCGCGGTGCCGTCGTAGCGCTGCACTTCGACCTTCTGCAATCCCGCGGCGCGGAAGCGCTCCGCAGCCCAGTTCATCGCCGCGACCGCCGATGGGAACCCAGTGATGCGACCCCACGCCTTCGTACCCGGGGGGGCGCTCAAGCGATCCGCTACTTCCCTCTGAAGCATGAAGACCATGTCGTGGATGCGTGGCAGGTGCTGCAGCAAGCGAACGAGCAACGGCGTAGAAATGTTGTAGGGCAGGTTGCCGA
>JALDXK010000002.1:0-33115 GCA_032155105.1 Acidobacteriota bacterium | reverse complement strand
GTCGTGGGGAGTGAAGCAGTCGATATCACGTCGGCCTAGATCTCCATCCTTCGTCGCCGTCGACAGTGACTGCTTTTGGCCGCCAAACTCTGTACGCAGCGATGCTTCGGCCTCTGGCCACGATTTCGGAGCCACGTTGGGAGGCAGTAGACGGGTTTCCTCATCCCGCAGTTTCCTGTTGCGAAGTCGCACCGCGTCTTGATCGGCCTTCCACCTCTCCGCGGACGCCTTGTTCCGCCTCGCGCTGTCAACCAACTCCGTCTTGGCGTCTCCTTTGGCATCAACCGCTTTCGCGCTCGCGTCTCTCGATCTCTTGTTCGCCGCGTCGATCTTTACTTGCAGCTCTTTCATCTCCGCATCGTTTTTGGCCCGCTCTTGCCTGATTTCCCCGACGCGCGTCGCCTTGTCGGCCTCAGACATTTTCGAGATATCTGTCTTCACAGCCGTCGTGGGTGCTGGGTCTGGCTTCTTGTCGGCTGCCGGTGCCTTGCCGCCCTTCGGGTCTTCCGACTCGTCGTCCTGCTTTCCCCCGGCCTTCCCTCTCGTCTCTTGTGGCTTGGCGATCTTTTTCGCTGGGGCCTTCTTGTCACCTTTGCCACCGCCCGGGTCGTCGGTTCGACTGATGACGGTCGTGCCCGTTTCCTGGCTCTCGTGCTTACCAGCTTTCTTGGGAGGCTTGGTCGACTCCGTCGTGATGTCGGATGGCGACACCTTCTTCTTGGGAACGACGTCAACTGTTCTCGTCGGTGGGGGTTGTGGTGTCTTGGTCGAGATTTTTTTGACGCTCCTGAAACCCGTGAATGCACTTCTAACTCCGGACGGTCCGGAGACGGATGAATATGAACCCAAGATGCCGGCGAAGGTTCCGCCGACCTGCAGCAATTCATACAGTTCCTGGATTTCCTTAACTTGATGCTTCAGGCCATTCTTGGCACGGAGAATATTGGGCGTAAACGTTTCACTGAAGTGCAGGTCACCCTGGGCGACTGGATAGATCAAGCCTGTTGATGGTCGCTTCACATATGTGATGTTACGAAGCCCGCGCGGGTTCTTGTAGCTCAGGCGAAAGTCGCCGATCTCATTCAGCATGAAGTACTCGAAACGACCGTCCTTATATTTCACCCGCATGACTTTGAAGCTGTCGTACTCGACGTTTTCCCAGGTCGTTCCTTTCACGGCAAAACCGTCAGCATCGACGATATTGAAATCGGCGATATTATTGGCTTCTGGATCTGTCGTGATATCCATGCATCTGGTGAGCCACGGCTCACCTTCGTATTCCAGGACGTATTCCCGCTTGCCGAGGTCGCATTTCAATTGCGGCGCCCCTTGGCCCGTACTTTGACCGGCACCTTGGCCGGTGCTTTGGCCCGTGCCTTGGCCGATCCTTGGTGGGGCCTCTACTCCCTCGAGTTCGCCGGCGCCTTTGGTTTCGTCTAAAATCTCGGGCCCGTCCTCGGCGAACTCCGCCAGAGCCGGACTGATAGTCTGTATGTAAGCGAGCTTGGCCTCACCTCTGAAGAACCGAACCTTGACCGCGACCTCATATTTGTGTTTGGGAGGCAGGTCTCGCTTGCTCCGCATTCGGTCCCTGTCCTTCACACCGTGCTTCCATGCGTAGTCTTTGCTTTGGCGTTTGCGCGGATCGAGTTTCAAGGCATCTTCCGCGTCGGATTGGTACTCGCCGGTTCGAACGGCGGCGCGCCCTTCCGCCACGGCAGCGTCGCGCGCGGCGTCCGGTGCGGGAGTCGGCTGTCGCTGTAATGATGACGAGGACGCGCCGGCCGGATTGGATTGCTGCACGACGTGAGTCAGCTCATGGGCCAGCAAGCGACGACCATCGGAGGTCGCCGGGGCAAACCGGGTCGCATCGAACACCACGCTGTGTCCCACCGTGTAGGCATGCGCGTTGACGTCTCGCGCTGATTGCGCCGCGGCCGTATCGCTATGCACGCGCACCTTGGAGAAGTCGTGACCGAAACGCTGCTCCATCTCGATCCGTAACGCCGGATCCAACGGTGTGCCGGGACTGGCGAGCGCATAGTCCACGCTTGCGGGCGCCGCAGTCAGTTCGCCGCCCGAGTGCCCTGACAAGCGTTGGATGCGCAGTGGAGCGATGCTCACTGTGGAGTGAGCTGGCGCCGCCAACACCTGATCGGCAATCCGATCGGCTTCCTGTTCGTAGACATCACCAGACTCGTTGACCTTGAGTTTCGTCTGCAGGCTCAAGCGCTTCGTTCTACACCCTTCACACTCGCCTGTCACACCAGCAGCACCACCGCAGGCACACTTCCGTTGCACGAGGCCCGTGGGCCTGGCGGTGATCGAGGGCGATGTGACTGCCGCGGGTTTGGCCGATGCCAGGGCTCGCACGCTCATCGTGTCAGCCCTCCGTGCACTGCCGTCGCCACCTGTGCGCCCACCGCCGGCGCCTTGGATTCCGGGGCCACCTGAAACTCTCCGGCGTTCACGTGCGCACGCTCGCCGCTCGCGAGTGACGACGATGCGAGACCGTGTTCGGTAAACAATCGCGCCAGCTCGCGTTCGACGGCGTCACCAATCGCGTGACGGTCGCCGGGCGCGAAGCCGTGCAGCACCAGTTCCTCGATGTGCAGTTCGATTCGCGCCGGCTTCACACCCAGCCTCGACTTTCCGCGTCGGTCACCGGCTTCTCCAACTTGGCGTACTCGCCGCGCGTGGCTCGCAGCAGGTGCGACATGCGCACCGGTTCATTCGCCTCGGCCGCAAGAAACGCAGCCTGCAGCGCGATGTTGCGAATGTTGCCGCCCGCCACATTGAGCCGTGCCAGTTTGTGGATGTCGACATGGTCGAGCGGGGTGCGCTCCGGAAAGATGCGCCGCCAGATCTCGGCGCGCTGGTCAGTGTCGGGAAACGGAAACGACACGACAAAGCGGAGACGCCGCAAGAACGCCTGGTCGAGCACGCTCTTCATATTGGTCGTCAGAATCGCCAGGCCCCGATACGCCTCCATGCGCTGCAGCAGGTAGCTGATCTCGATGTTGGCATAGCGATCGTGGCTGTCTTGCACTTCGCTGCGCTTGCCAAATAGCGCATCGGCCTCGTCAAAGAGCAGCACGGCGCCGCCCTCTTCTGCCGCGTCGAACACCCGCCGCAAGTTTTTCTCGGTTTCGCCGATGTACTTGCTCACCACCTGGCTGAGATCGATTCGGTACAGATCAAGCCGCAGTTCGTTGGCGAGCACTTCCGCCGCCATCGTCTTGCCGGTGCCGCTCGCGCCGGCGAAGAGCGCGCTGATCCCCAGGCCGCGCGTCCCCTTCGAGGCGAAGCCCCACGTCTCGTAGACCTTGGCGCGCTGATGCACCTGCGCGCCGATTTCCTGCAAGGTCTGCAGCTGGGACTCGGGGAGGACGAGATCGGCCCAGCCGGCCACGGGTTCGATGCGCTGCGCAAGATCATCGAGACGCGAGCGAGCGCTTATCCGACAGGCTTCCCACAACCGGGATCCGATCGCGTCATCGGCTGCAGGCAATCCCTCGAGCGCCTGGGCACTGGCGGCGCGGATGCCTTCCAGCCCGAAACTGAATTGCGCCGTCAACGATTCGAGTTCGCCGTTCAGGCCGGCCGACAACGGACCGAGCGCGTCTTGCCACAGCCGCTGCTGTTCCCCGGCGCTGGGTTTGCGCACCTCCATCCGAATCACGTCACGCGTCGACAATCGCCGAAGCGGTTCGCGGCTCGCCACCAGGAGCGGGCCGGAGACGTTTTCGATGAACGACAGCGCCGCACGTGTGTTGCCCGATTCACCGTCGTCTTCGAGCAGCAGCGCGTTGCCGCTCAGCACACTCTCGCGCTCCCAGAGACGAGCCAGCGCCTCACGTTCGGCCGCAGCCGAGGGAATGTCTGCAGCGTGCAGCACGCGCAACTGCATCTCGAGCGCAGCGCAGGCGTGGGCCGCCACCGCGCGCGTGCCCGCGCGTTCGTCGCCCGCCAGCAGGATGAGCGGCCAGGCCGCCGCGGCGGTCCTCGATCGCGACCAGATATCGGCCATCCGTTCGGCCACCTCGCGCTGCGATGGCGGCAACACCAGGGGCGGTGACACCAGTTCGATCAGGCCATGCAGACGTGCGTCCACATACGACACACCAGCGAGGTAATGCAGCACCCGCTCGTCGATGCGCAACTGACTCGTGGTCAGCGAATCGCCCGCGCCGACCTCGATGAGACGCCAGCGGCGCAAGGCGGACGTGGGCGTCAGCGCGCTCCAATGCGCGTCCGGCAGCGCGGCCAGCGCCAGGCTGAACGTGGGAAAGGCGCGCGGGTGACCTGGTGTCGCCGCGCACAGCGCCGAGAACGTCGAATCGAGTTCCGGACCGGCGCAGAGCAGCAGCACGTCACGTTCGAATGTCGACAAAGCGAACGCGGCGCACAAGGAGTCCAGGGCCGAAGGCGCAGGAAGGGCGCGCGCGGCCTCGAGGATGTCGGCGCTATCGGCCGCCGAACCTTCATCCGGTTGCTCCTGATCCCGACTGCTGTTCGCACGCGCGGCGTGACGCGTCAATGCCGCACGCACGACGGCCAGCCTGGCCATCAGGTAGCGCTGGTTCGCCTCATGCCAATCGCTGCTCGTGGCGGACGTCATGGGATCGACAGTTGCGGTGCGTTGTAGAGGCCGGTCGAATCACTGCCCAGTGGGCTTTCCGCACCGTCCACCTGGACGCGCACCAGATAGGTGCCGGCTCGCACGCCAACGACAGGAATCGTGATGTTTTCGCTTGGTGGCGGCGGAGTGGCCGGCGGGTTCTGCAAGTCGAGCCGGGGCGCAGCGTTGAAGCTGTATGCAAGCGCCGCAGGCTCGGTCGCGCTGGGCGGGCTCGACGCCGGCTTGAACTCGTTGAGCAGCAGCACCACGCGCTGGCTCGGACCAATGGCGGGCTTGACGCTCAAGGTGACGTCTGCGGACCGCGGGTCACTTCCTGTGCCCTGCACGTTTGAGACGGTGATCGTTTCAACGCGCGGTCGCAGGATGAAGGCGGCGAGATTCGATTCAACGCCGCGGTGCGGAGTCGGCGGCACACCCAGCAACCGCCGGTGAACCACCTGCACCCCCTGCACACCCGCCTGCAGGCTCGCGGGGATCGGGACGGCGATCTGTCGCTCACTGCTACTTGCAGGCGTCTCCATGATACCGCCGACGTTCACCTGCGTATCGTCACCGCGCAGTTGCTGGCCGACGAGAACCAGAGTGTGGCCGGCGAGGATCGGCTGATCCGGAACGATCGGATCGCCAGCCTGTGGTTGAGACATGACCCGCTCGATCACGGGCTGCTGAAACGGGACCACTTGAACGTTGCGTGCGCGCACGGGCAATGCGGATTTGGTCGCCTGACGGCTTTGAATCAACACCACCGACGCCTGATACACCGCGGTCGGACGGTACTTCGCGCCGAATGCCGACCACAATCTGGAAAATTCTTCCGTGCTCAAAGACTGCGGCAGGATCTTGATTTGCTCGACCTGCTCGGCCAGTTCGGACGTGAACAATGCCTCCATGCCAGCCGGCAGGGTGCCGCCGCCGGTGACGGGTGATGGTGGGGCGAGCGACTTGCGAATCGACGCGCGCGCCAGGACCGGCGTTTCATGAAACAGCTGCATCCCATGCCCCAGCAGGATCTCCGCATGGAACTCCTCGGCCCCGTACGCGGTCAACAGGTAGTGCAGGTCAAGGGCCAACGGCGGATTGCTGAGACGCTCGCCGTTGCCGTCTCGGTACGGCAGGCCCACGTTCCTCCACCCCGCATTCGGCGTCACTTGGTACATGAACAGGTTGAGACGGCTCTTCTTCTCGCTGTCCAGGGCATCAATCCGGTCGGGCGGAAGTGCACTGACAAGCACGTCGCCCACGCTGGCCGAGACGTTGTGATCGATCAGGCCGTTGTTGAGCAGATCCTTCAACACGGCGGTCACCGACGCGATGGCCAGCGCGGTGCTCATCGCTTCCTCTCATCCTGGTGTTTCAGGTAGTCGGTGAGAGAGAGCGATGGCGTGCGGCGCGCCGCAGGACGTGCCGCCGGCGAGGGCGGCATCACCGCCCGCACATCGATTCGACCGATGCTGATCTTGATCGTCGGCACTGCGTCCTGCGCGGACGCGGGCGCGGAGGGATCGTGCGGGGCCGGTCCACGCATCGACGCCGCTCGCTCCGGCGGGATGAAGCTCGCCGACCGTTCGGTTCGTAGCGTGAACACTGATTCAGGGTGTTCGGGAGAACGCGCGCGTACGAGTGGGCCGCCGATGCTGGCGGGCGGCGGAGCCACTGACGCCTGCCTGACCGTGAGTGGACTCGGCGCCGGCATCGTTGACGGTGAGCCAGTCATCGTCAGCGGCTGCGGGCGCGTGTCGTCGCTGGTGCTGGCGCTCGGCAATGGCTGCATCGGCCGGGCAGACGAGCCCACACCAATCCGGGGCAGGCGCGTATCCGTCGATCTCCCGAGTGGCGTCGAAGTGACGAGTGGATGCCCGAACGATGCCTCGCGGGGGAACCGCTCCTCCATCCCGGTCCCGACATCGGCAGCCGCACGTTCGTCGATAGGCGTGCCGGCAGGCGATGACGGCTCGAAGGGTGACGCGGGCCGCGGCTGGACCGCGTTGGCGAGGTTGCGGCTCTTCGCGACGAGATTCGCGAGGTAATCGCTCATCCGCCGATACAGTTCAAATAGAACTGCCTCCGCCACGCGCTCATCGTCAGGATGTCGGCCTCACGCCAGCCATACACCGACGCCAGCGCGTGCACGTCCCTCAGCGTCCGGTGCGCCCAGGCGGTGATCTCGCTCCAGAAGAAGGACGCGATGTCGAAGCCGGCGTGCCACTGATGGCCGCACTGCGCACACGCGACCGGGAGCTGCACGTCACCCTGCGGATCCGCGTGCGCCATGTGCTCTGCCACCGCGTCCACGACCTCCGCTGGCAGCCCGCCGACGGCAACAAGTTCTCCCTGGTGTTCGCTGGTTGCAACACAGCGCTCCAGCAACCGTTGCCGCGCGTCACGCGCATCCTCGCAGTCCGCGATGGCGATCAGGTCCAGGCTATTGGGAACGCGAAAGCGCAGTTCATAGCCGGCGACGCTCAGGGCCAGCGGCTCGGTGGACGCGGCGTCCGCTTCCCCATTGAGATCCGCGGTGTTGAGACTCAGTTCGAGGCGCTCGCTGCACACCGGGCACGTCACCACGCTGACGAGTTGCGAGCCGAACGTCCAGTCACGCAACTGCAACAGGCGCGCGTCGCGTTGACCGACACTGAGTTGCGCTACCGTGTCGATGGGCTCGCGACAGGCGGCGGCGAGCAGCGTCAGGACACGCTCGATCGGCGTTAACGACAGTCCGCGTTCCCAGAGATCCAGTATCTCCGGCGCTGATAGCGCGCGCATGGCACACTCGTCAGCGGCTACACGGGTGGTTCAGTGAATTGCGGTTCGTCCGGTGCAAGCACGTCGTAGTCGCGCTCCCAACCCTCGTTTTCGAGCTTGATGCTCTGAATGGCGACGACGTTGGCGTTGGCGTCGAGGTCCGGCAGCGATTGATATTCCGACACCCAGCACCGGTAGACCTTGTAGGCCATGGCCAACTGGCCGGCTTCGTTATAGAACTCGATCGTGATGTCCTTGCGGAAATCCTTGAGCGAGACTTCGGCGCCCAGGCCCGATCCGAAATTCCAGACCTTGTTGGCCCACTTCTCAAACTCGGTGTCGTGGGTCACGCCGCGCTCGAGCGTGATGGGCTCGTACTCGGTGCGGCCGGGCGACTTGCGGCTGGTGCTCGGATCGCCGCCATCGCGATGCTTGACCACTTCGGTGGTGCGCTTGAGCATGCCGACCTTGCTGACGCCGGCCACATAACGCCCATCCCACATCACCTTGAACTTGAACGGCTTATACGGATCGTAGCGGGTGCCGGGAAACGGGGCCATAAGCTCCTCCTCTTGACGACAGGATCACGACGACAGGACCTGCCGTCTCAGACCTCAATCTGGCCAGCGATCTGCTGAATCTTGAGAATCACGAACTCGGCAGGCTTCAGGGGAGCAAAGCCGACCAGAACATTGACGATGCCAAGGTTGATGTCGTTTTGCGTGGTCGTCTCTTTGTCGCACTTGACGAAGTAGGCCTCGCGTGGCGTCTTGCCTTGAAAGGCGCCCTGGCGAAACATGTTCTGCATGAATGCACCAACGTTGAGCCGGATCTGCGACCACAGCGGTTCATCGTTGGGCTCGAAGACCACCCACTGAGTCCCGCGGTACAAGCTTTCCTCGATAAACAGCGCCGTGCGCCGAACCGGGATGTATTTCCATTCGGAGGCCAGACGATCGGCGCCCTCGAGCGTGCGCGCGCCCCACACCACGCGCCCAATCACGGGAAACGCCCGCAGGCAGTTGATCCCAAGAACGTTCAAGTCGCCATTCTCAGCATCAGTGAGCGGCACGCTCAGTTGCGGCACACCCACCAGGCCGGCATCCTGGCCCGCCGGTGCTTTCCAGACGCCCCGTTGCGCGTCGGTGCGGGCGAAGACACCTGCCACAGCGCCACACGGCACAAACTCTTCGATTTGGTGGTCGCGCAGTGGATTGGCTTGTTTGATGCGTGGAAAAAAGATCGCGGCATGATTACGCGCGGGCCCGGTGAGGTCGGGATAGTTCGGCAAGTCCTCTATCGCGCTCTGCTTGCTCGTCCAGCTGCTGGGCGGATCGACCAGCAACATGGCGCGGCGCTTCTGACAGTACAGGACAGCGTCCGTGAGCAGAGGCGCCGTCACATCCTCATCCGGCGCCAAAGGCGGGATGCACAGCAAGTTGAACAGATCGGCTTTCTCCAGCGCATACAGTCCGCTCTTCGTGCCCTGCGTGTCCCCGCCAGTGAATTCAGCGGGGGTCAACGGGCCGCCGTCGCGTCCACCATCAGCAACAACTCCGGTTGAACCTGTTTCGGCCGGCCTGACACTCGCGATCTCAAATTGATCGGCGCTGCCTTTCCTCACCCGCACGAGCATCGAGCCTTGCGCGAGCACGCGGGGAAGATAACGGGCGTTGGCCGGATCCACCGAGACGTTGAGAAACTTCTCGATCCCGCCGCCTTCTTCCGAGATGGTCAGGTTGAACAGCGCAGGGTTGGCTTCGTCCTTGTCCTTCGTATCGTGATCGACCACCGCGCTGAGGCTCTTTCCCCAGGCGCCGACGCTCGCCGCAACCAGCACGAGCTCGCCGGGAGGACTGGCCAGCGCCGGCAACGTAATCGTGGCCGCTTGGGAGGCATCAGGCTCACTCCCGGGAGATCGTGCGAGCCGGACGATCACGGCCTGGCTGCCGCCATTCTGATAGAAGGCCCGGACGGCGTAGCTCATCGTGCTATCGAGCGACAAGCCGCCGAAGCGCCTTTCATAGTCAGCAAAGCTATTGATGGTCGTCGGCTCGTTGACCGGTCCGCGTGGAGCGCTGCCAACAAATGCGGTGATGGATGTCGCGACACCGGTGATGGTGCGTACACCGCTGGAGATTTCTTCGATGTAAATGCCTGGATAGGTTGGTGCGACTGGCATACTGACCTCCGAACGCATCGAGAGATCGAAACACGTGTCGAGAACGCTCCTGCTCATCCAGGGCGGTTCGCGCGCGTCAGGCGTTTGGGTCTGCTTGGTCTGAAGTTCGGCCGTCAGGGCCCGACGATTGACGCGGGATTATAGCGCCACAATGTGTCGGCCACGGATTTCAAATCGAGGCGCTCACGCCAGCTCGGCATTAACGAGGCAGCGACCCATGAACGTTTTACGTGGGTCGTATGCGGTTGCGACGCCGTCCTCATAGTCGAGCCTGCTGATCACAACCGAACGAGCGTCTTCGTAGTCTTGCCACGGCACCCCGCTTGCAACCGCGCGAAGTGCGCCGGACAAATCCTTCTCGACGGACGCGAGACAACGGAGGTCAGCATGGACAAGAGGCAACTGCACAGGCAGGGTCTTCTCACGCTTGCGGTGGGAGTGATCGCGGGTTTCCTGTTCCACAACGAAAGCCGCGTAACGGCGCAAAACACCAGCCCAACGATGTTGCATCCGAACCTCAGCGTGAGAGCCGTTGTCACTGGTCTCACCCAGCCAACCACGATGGCGTTCATCGGCGAGAACGATCTGCTCGTGCTGGAGAAGGGCACCGGGCGCGTGCAACGTGTCGTCAACGGCGTCATTGATTCCACGGTGCTCGACCTGGCCGTCAACTTCGGCTCGGAGCGTGGACTGCTCGGTGTGGCCCTTCACCCTGATTTCCCCGGCAATCCCGGCGTCTATCTCTACTGGACCGAGAGCACGACCGGCAGCGACACCAACGTCCTCGCCGACACACCGCTGCTTGGCAACCGCGTTGACCGGTACAACTGGAATGGATCGACGCTGTCGTTCGATCGAAATCTGATTTTGCTGCGCGCGCTCCAGCCGGCGTTTGCCGCGGAGCCGACACCCGCCGCTGGCCGAGGAAACCATGATGGCGGCGTGCTGGCATTTGGACCCGATGGCAAGCTCTACATCTTCATTGGCGACGCCGGCCGGCGCGGCCAGATGCAGAACCTGCCCAACGGACCCTTCGGGCCTGGACAACCCGACGATTCGTTCGGCGGTCCACAGCCAGACAACGCGCACCTCACCGGGGTCATCCTCCGGCTGAATGCAGACGGGACCACGCCGTCGGATAACCCGTTCTTCGCCGCCGGCGCAGGCATCCCGGGTGAGGTCGGCGCGAACATCCAGAAGATTTTCTCGTACGGACATCGCAACAGCTTCGGGATGGCGATCGACATGTCGTCGCGCGGCGCGGGCAATGTGTGGCTACAGGAGAACGGCGACAACTCCTTCAGCGAGCTCAATCGCGTCACGCCGGGCATGAACGGCGGTTGGGTGCAGATTGCAGGTCCGGTCGCGCGGGTTGCCCAGTTCAAGGCCACCGAAACGACACCGCCGTTCGTCGGCCTGCAGCAGGCGCGATGGCCGCCGACGAACATCGCCGACACGCCGGAAGAAGCCCTCTCACGCCTCTTCATGCTGCCCGGCGCGACCTATAGCGATCCGCAATTCAGCTGGAGATTCGAAGTCGCTCCCGGTGGCATGAACTTCATGCGCGGTCGTGCCCTGGGACCGCAGTTCGAAAACGATCTGTTCATGGGGGCCGCCACGCCGAATCTCGTTGGCGGCTACTTGTTCCATTTCAACCTGACAGGTAATCGCCGCAGCATTGGCGTCGACGATCCCCGTCTCTCGGATCGCGTGGCCGACAACGTTGCTCCGCATGAAGTCACGGAAAGCGAGAGCCTGCTGATCGGGCGCGACTTCGGCGTCACGACCGATATCGAGACCGGGCCGAACGGCAACCTGTACGTGGTATCGATCTCGCGTGGAGCAATCTACGAGGTCTTTCGGCGGAGGTGAAATGCGCTAGTGGATCTGGATCGGCAACGGCATAATCGTCGAGTATGTGCCGTTGCCGCTCATGTCCGCAGCGACGGCCTGCGTCAGAGCACGGCATGGGGACGTGATCATGCCCTCGTTCAATCCAAACTATTTCATTCACGCCGCCAACATCCTGCTGGTGGTGGCGTACAGCGTCCGCGACGTTCTGTGGCTGCGGCTGTTCGCGGTGGCGGCGTCGCTGATTTCGCTCCCGTACTTCGTCCTTCAGCCCACGCCGCAGTGGCCACCGATCGCCTGGAGCGTCGTCTTCGCAGGAATCAATTCCTTCCAATCCTGGCGCCTCTACCTCGAACGTCGTCCTGTCAAGCTGACGCCCGACGAGGCGGAGGTGCGCCGGCTCGCGTTCGCGGAGTTAACGCCTCGCAAGGTTCTGCAACTGATCAGCCTCGGGTCCTGGGCCACCGCGGCTCCAGGCGAGCGTCTGATCGAGCACGACAGGCCAGCCGATGCGCTCGCACTGGTTGTCCGCGGCAAGGTGCGCGTGTCGAAGGACGGACGGGTCCTGGGTGATCTGGGGGCCGGGGATATCGTCGGCTCCGCGCTCGTACTGAGCGGCGCCCCGGCCGAAGTCGACGCGGTAACGCTGGAGCCTGTGCGTGCGTTGCGCTGGGAAGCGACAACACTGCGGCGCTATCTCGAATCCGATCCCGAAACGCGGATCGTCTTCCAGAACCATCTCACCCTTGACCTCGCCCGCAAGGTGCGGCACCTGGGCGAAGAGCATCTCCGACAGCCTCCGTCGCCCGGCTCTTGAGCGGGCGCGTGGGCTGGCTCAGGCCATCCTGGTCTTCGGGGACACGACGCGCTTGGAGGGCTCCTTCACTTTCTGGGGTTTCATCGCCTTGACTTCGTCGTCTGTCGGCGCTTCCAGATGTTCGTCGGCGATCGAGGTCTTCAGCTTTTTCAGGCCGCCGGCGGTGAAGTCGATTTGCAGGTATTCGTCGGTGCGGACCAGCACGCGTCCCGCGCCCCAGTCAGGCCGGAGCTTGTGTCGAACGAGGGCCTTTTCTTTGAACGGCATCTTGACCTTTGGCTCAGCGCGAGGGAAATGCGATTAGTTTACAACAACTGGCGGACCCAGCCAGATTTTCCCGTCAGAAGAGGGTTGGATGCCGCCGCGCCCCGTCTCGATCGATTCGGACCGCGTGCGGCACGAGTGTCGGTCTAGGTCGTGGTACGCCGGACGTTCGTTGCGCGAGGCCCCTTCGGCCCGCCGTCGCCGAGCTCGAACTCGACACCATCGCCCTCACGCAGGTTGTCGATGCCCTCGCCGTAAATGGCACTGGCATGAAAAAATACCTGTTTGCCAGCGGTGTCTTGAATAAAGCCGAATCCTTTGTCGACGCGTAATGTCTTGATGGTTCCTGTCATCCGTTGTCTCTCCTGTGTAGGTTTAAGAAAATCTCGTATCGTTGCTCGGCGCGACCAGAAGAACAAAAGAGGTCGCCAGAACCTGACGACCTCTCCTGAAAGGTATCTTTGGTTGCGGGGGGGGGATTTGAACCCCCGACCTTTGGGTTATGAGCCCAACGAGCTACCGGACTGCTCCACCCCGCGACAAGGCAGAAGGGTATCGTACCTCACGCAATGATGCCCGTCAATCGATGCGCGAAAATACTGCGTTTGCCGATACGAGTGCGCGATCTCGTGACGGACCTGGCGGCGCAGCCATCGACCGCCGTCATCCGCCCGCCGCGTGTGGCTCGGGAGGAAATGGCGCTCCACTACCTCGAAGAACAACCGCCCTGCCACGCAACTAATCAGCACCAGCACCATCGCGCGCGCGATAAAGCCGGCGACGCTCGCTTCCGGCACCACCCGCGTCATTACCGCGAGCGCGATTGTTTGCGCCGGATGATGTACCAGATACAACGAGTACGACCACGTGCCCACAATCGTCAGAGCGCGAACGACACCCCTCGCGGGCCACCGACCCTCGACTTCGAGACGCACGCACGCGTTGACCGCCGTGAAGAACGCCAGGCCGAGCCAGATCGTCCTCGACGGCATCAGGTAGGCAACCTACCACCAACATCCCCATCGAGCCGCACAGCGCGACGAAATACGGAGGATAGAGCCGCCACAGCCGCCTCCGCCAGAAGGCCGCAAACTGAAAATGCGCGACGCCCTCGTGTCGAACTTGCCCGAGATGAATGCAGAATCCGGAGATGACGAAGAACAGCGACATACCGGTCACGGCGAGCCCCATGACGTGGAGGCACAGCTGCTCGAACCACTCGCCCCCGACCGCCCGATAAGGGGCGGCGACCATCGCGTGGCCCAACACGACGGTCAGTGCGGCCAGTCCTCTGAGAAAGTCGATGGACCGAAGCCGCACCGTTGGCGCGCTTGACACGGGAAAAGTATAAGGCTCGGAAGCTCTCTCGAGCTCCTACTTGTCGCGCGATGTCCGCGTTTCCGCAAGCAGCCGTTCTACGGTCGCGGTGATCTCTTCTTTCGCGTTGTCGTGGAACACCCCGCTCGCGGCGCCGGCAAATCCCGCATGCACCCCGCGCACTAATCCATCCTTGCCGAGGAAAATCGTGGTCGGGAACGAGTTCAGGTTGTGGATCTGCGGCACCTTCTCGGCGAGATCCGCCTGCTCGCCTGCCAGCACGACGGGATATTCCACGCCATAGCGCTTGTTGAACGCGAGCAGCCGCGGATACCCCTTTGCCTTCTGCGCTTCCTCTTCGAACGACAGCGCCACGATCTCGAGGCCTTTGGATTGGTACTTCTTGTACAGCTCGGCGAGGAACGGCGCCTCGTCGTGGCAGTTCGGGCACCAGCTGCCGCTGATGCTCACGATCACCACCTTGTTGCGGAAGCGTTCGTCAGTATTCGACAGCACCGTGCCGTTGATGTCGGGGAACGAGAACGTGAACGCTTGGGTGGGATCCTTCACGCTCGAGTGCCGCGACGGATCGGTCGGCTCGGGCACGTCCTTCAACTTCGCTTCCGACGCGCGCACCGCGATCATTTTCTCTTCGCGGTTGCGGACGATCTCGAGGCTGCCATCCTTTTGCGGTGTCAGCTCGAGCACCAAGGGGCGCGCGCCCGAGAAGTGCGAGACGATGAACTTGCCGTTGCGATAGGTGCCGGCTAGCGCGCCGGTGTCGCCATCGACGCGCAGGATCGCCGCGGTCACTTCCGCGCCCGACTGCCGGACGATGAAGCGCCACGCTGACTCACCCTTGTTGCTCTTCACGCTGCCGATCTGCCACAGGCCGTCAATCGCGGGCACTTCGTTGGGAAATGCCGACGGCGGCGCGAAGCGCTTCGCGTAGAACGGGTAGAACCCGGTCGCGCGGTTGTAGGTGCCGGCGAGACGACCATGCACCAGCGTGGCCTCGACCGCCGTTGCGTAGTGATCGAAGTTCAACGTCAGGGTGCCATTCTCGAACGTGCCACCCGTCGACAACACCTTCTCGTCGCCGTTGAAGAACCAGCCGCTCACGGACGATTCGGTACCGGCGATCTCGAAGCGGAATGGAACCTCGAGACCGTTGACGACGACGGCGGCGTCCCAGAGGCCGGTGGGGGCCTGAGCTTGGGCGGCGATGGGCAACGCGACGAGCGCCGCGATCAGTAATGCATGGAATCGGTTCATACGTTTCTCCTCGACGAACCTAAAGGTTCGTCGCTGCTAAAGACTTAAGGTCGTAGCTTCGTCGCCAAAAAGAAAAAGGCCCGAAGGTGATGTCCACCTCCGGGCCTGCTATCTGTTGTGCTGGGCGGGACTGAAGTCCCGCCTCTACGAAATGTCTCTGGTCATGTGCACACAGCGCGACAGGCGTCGGAGGCGTCTCCGACGCAACAACACGCGCAGCTGGTCCACATGCTCATCACGTCTCCGGCCGTTATACCTCAGATGCCCGCCGGCGCGCAAAGTGTCGCCAGACGCGGACGCCCAGGAGCACGGCCACCAGGATGGCGTAATTCCTGGGATTGGTCGGCGGCAGCTTGATGCTCACCTTCCAGTAGTAGTGCAGCACCGCCGCCATCGCCGTAATGTAAATCAGCTTGTGCAGCAGGTTCCAGTTGCGCCCGCCGAGCCTGCGAATCCACCCGGTCGTCGACGTCAACGCCAGCGGGATCATCAGCACGAACGCGGTGAAGCCGGCGGTGATGTACGGGCGCAGCCGCACGTCGGACCACATTGCGGCGAAGTCGAACTGATGATCGAGGAAGAAATACGTGAGGAAGTGCAGGCAGCCGTAGAAGAATGCAAACAGCCCGACCAGGCGGCGATAGTTGATCAGTTGATTGATCCCAGTCAGCCAGCGCAGCGGGGTGATCGCCAGCGTGATCATGATGAACCGCAGCGTCCAGATGCCGGTGGTATTGGTGACCGTCTCGACCGGGTTGACGCCGAGATCGAGATACAGGCCGTAGACGAGCAGCGCCAGCGGCGCCAGGCAAAGAAGCCAGACGATGGGCTTGAAGATTCTTCGCCTGAGCTGAGCCTGGGTCACCGGCTCGATTGCCGCGATCCGGGACCCGGGATCGGGCATCCGGTCCGGGATCCGGACATCAGTAGAATTTCCTCAAGTCCATGCCG
The DNA here is from genome assembly GCA_032155105.1 of Acidobacteriota bacterium. Taxonomy (GTDB): domain Bacteria; phylum Acidobacteriota; class Vicinamibacteria; order Vicinamibacterales; family UBA2999; genus 12-FULL-67-14b. The sequence continues at coordinate 17,074 of JALDXK010000002.1, read as the reverse complement.
GTATAGAGCGACGCCACCTGATCGCCGTAGCCGTTGAACATCAGCGTCTTGCGGCGGAAGAACTCGCCCAGCCGCCGCTCGCTGCCCTGCGACCAGCGCGGATGATCGACCTGCGGGTTGACGTTGGCGTAGAAGCCGTACTCCTGCGACTGCTGCTGCTTCCACGTGTTGAGCGGTTCCTCGTCGACGAAGCGCACGCGGACGATCGACTTGATGCTCTTGAAGCCGTACTTCCACGGCACCACCAGGCGAATCGGCGCGCCGTTCTGGTTCGGCATCACCTCGCCGTAGAGGCCGAGGCCGACGAGCGTCAACGGGTGCATCGCTTCATCCATGCGCAGGCCTTCGGTGTAGGGCCAGCGCAGCGCGGGCTCGGTCTGCCCGGGCATCTGCTTCTGATCGACGAGTGTCTTGAACTCGACGTACTTGGCGCGCGCGGTGGGCTCGAAGCGCTTCAGGAACTCGCTCATCGGGTAGCCGATCCACGGGATCACCATGGACCACGCCTCGACACAGCGCAGGCGGTAAATGCGCTCCTCGAGCGGCGCCCACTTCATGATGTCTTCGATGTTGTAGGTGCCGGGCTTGCCACACTGGCCTTCCACCACCACCGACCACGGCCGCGGCTTGAGGGTATGCGCGTGCTTTCCGGGGTCTGCCTTGTCGAGGCCGAACTCGTAGAAGTTGTTGTAGGTCGTGATGTCGCGATAGGAGTTCTGCTTCTCGTCGGTGCTGAACGGGCTCTTCTTGAGGTTGGTCAGCTTCTGCGCGTTTGGATTCTGCGCGTCGACCGCCTCGCCGCCGAAGGCACCGAGGCCGTTGGTGGCCACTGCCGCCGCCGTTACGCCCGCCGCGGCGATGAACTCGCGCCGCTTCAGGAACAGCTCTTTCGGAGTGACCTCCGACTCACGAATGTCCGCAGCCTTCTTGATCAGCATAAGGTCCCTTCGCCCCCAATGATACCTGACCCATAGGACGCCGGCTCCGCCGTGGCGTTTCACAGTGCTACTCTGTGTCACATGGTTGATGCGGACGTGTCCGCCCTGTTGTCCCTGGCCTCGCACGAGTTGCGGCAGCCCACCGGCGGGGTGCGCGGCCACCTCCGGATGCTCGACCGCGACCCGACGCTGCACCAGCGCCATCGGAAGGCGGTCGACGAGGCGGCGCGCGCGGCGGATCGCCTGGTGGAACTGCTCGACGAAATCGGCGAGCTGGCCACGCTCAAGGAAGGCGACATCCGCCTCACGGTGAAATCCCTGTCCCTGCGCTCGGTGCTCAACCAGGCCGTGCAGGCGGTGGCGCTGCCGGCCAGCCACGACGTGGAGCTGGACGTCGTGGCGCCCGTCGACGTGCGCATGCGCCTCGACGAAGCCAAGCTGCGCACCGCCTTCTGCACCTTGATCTACGTGCTGGCCCGCGCGCAGAGCGGCGCGGCCACCATCGATCTGCGGCTCTCGAAACGCATGGGATCGGCGACGGTCGTGATCACCCCGCGGACCCTCAGTCGCGGCAAGATCGTCGATCAGCCGCTGGACCTCTCGCGGAGCGGATCGGGCCTGCTGCTGCCGATCGCCGATTCGATCATCGAGGCACACGGCGGCAAGCTGCGCGAACGCTGGGTCGCCGGCCGCTGGTCGGGCTTCGCCGTCAAGCTTTAGCGAGGCTCCGCTGCGGAACATGAGTCGGCGTGCCTTCAATACGTCTCACGTGACCATGGCGCGTCTTGTATGCTCCACCGTCCTCGCCGTGGCGATCGCCGGCGGTCCCACGCAGGCGCAAGTGCGCCTCGCAGACGACTCGGACCGCGCGGCGTTCCGCGCCTGGTTCGTGCTGCTTGCCGACGCCCAGTTCGAGCGCCAGACGGCCGACGTGATCGACTGCGCCGCCCTCGTGCGCCATGCCTTCCGCGAGGCGCTGCGCGCGCACACGCCGGAGTGGGTGCGCGGCGCGAAGCTGCCATTCACGCCGCAGTTCGCAGACGTGCGCAGCGCGCCGAAACCGGGTGACGCCGGCTGGCCGTTGTTTCGCGTCGCGGGCGAGCCGTCGCCGAAGTACGCCGAGTTCGCGGACGCCAGGACGCTCGTCCGGCTCAACGCCCGATCGCTCGGCCGCGATCCGCGCGCCCTCGCTCCCGGTGATCTCCTCTACTTCCACCAACCTTCGCAACGCGCGCCGGATCACCTGATGGTGTTCGTCGGCCGCTCGCACTTCGAACCTGACGGCGACGATTGGGTCGTGTATCACACGGGTCCGCTCGACGGCGGCCCCGGCGAGGTGCGAAAGGTACGCCTCGCCACGCTGACGCAACACCCTTCCCCACGGTGGCGACCAGTGGCCTCGAATCCGCAGTTCGTCGGCATCTTTCGGTTGGCCCCGCTATGACCCTTCGACTCGCAACGGCGACAACGCCGTCACTCACTCAGGTCAGGCTCCGTCGACTCGCAACAGCGAAAACGCTGTTATTCGCTCAGGGCAGGCTCCTTGCCTTCGTCCTGCTCGCGTTGGCATCGCTCGTGGTCCCCGCGTACGCGCAGGACGACGCCGCGGACTCGCGGCCAGCGTTCTCACTGTCGACGAGCGAGGCGTTCACCACGAGGGATGCGCCGCATTTCTACCTGACCTTCCGCCGCCTCACCGAGCTCGACTTCCGCGTCTACAAGGTCAAGGACCCGTTCGCCTTCTTCGCCGGGCTCGACGATCCGCATCAGCTCGGCACCGGCGAGACCGCCGTCGAACAGGAACGCACCTGGATCGAGAAGTTCGCCGGGTGGAAACGGTCACAGCGGGAGCGCGTGCATCGCTTCGCACGCGCGCAGGCGAGCCACGAGTACCGTGTCGCACGGCGGGCCATGATCGACCAGGCCGAGGTCGCCCAGCGCGTCGTGCTCAACGCCAGCACCTTCGCGCAGGTGCCGCTGCTCAACGCCGATCAGGTGGTGACGACCTGGCGTGAGCTGCTCCCGAACCGGCGCGACGCCGAGGTGCGGCGCGTGCCCGTGGACCTCGAACAGCCGGGCATCTACGTCGTCGAAGCGGTGAGCGATCTGCTGCGCGCCTATACCATCGTGATCGTGTCTGACGTCGGCTTGGTGACGAAGACCTCGCCGGGACAGATGCTGTTCTTCGCCGCCGATCGATTCAGCGGCGAGCCCGTCGGCGAGTGCGCGATCCGCGTTCTTGCGTCGAAGCAGACCGTCGCCGAAGGGCGAACCAGCGGCGATGGCCTGTTCGAGGCGAAGCTGCCAGAGCAGCGGATGGAAGACCTCGTCGGCGTCGCCCAATGCGGCGATCAGATGGCCGCCACCGATCCGGGAGCGTGGACGCTCGAGCAGCCCGCCCGCGAGCTTGCGGCGTACATCTACACCGATAAACCCATCTATCGCCCCGGCCACACCGTGCACGTCAAGGCCGTGCTGCGCTGGCGCCATCTCGACGCGCTCGCCCGCTTCGATCGGCCCGATGCCGAGGTCGTGGCCTCCGATCCCAACGACAAGGTGGTATTCCGCCGCCAGGTAAAGCTCGATCCGTTCGGCGCGGTGCACGCGACCTTCCCAGTGCCGGCCACCGCGGCCCTCGGCAACTACACCATTCGCGTCCAGAGCGGCGCCGCGCAAGGCAGTGCCGCCTTCGAGGTGCAGGAATATCGCAAGCCCGAGTTCGAAGTGATCGTACAGCCGGCGTCGCGCTTCGTCGTGCAGGGCCGCGAGGCGGTGGTCTCGGTGCAGGCGCGCTATTACTTCGGGCAGCCGGTGGCCAACGCGCAGTTGCGTTGGGTCGTCAATCGGCAGCCCTACTACTCACCGCTCGGTTGGGACGAAGGGTTCGAGATCGGCGAGTCGAACTATTGGTATGGCGGTAACCAGACGGCGGAGGGCACACTGCGGCTCGACGCCGATGGCAAGGCGGAATTACGCATCCCGCTCGCCGAAGACGAGGAGGGTCGCGACTACAGCGCACGCATCGAGGCGCAAGTCATGGACGCCGCCAATCGCGAAGTGTCTGGCAACACCGTGGTGCACGCGACCTACGGCACGTTCATGGTCTCGGCGCAGACGTCAACGTCGGTGTTCCGATCGAATTCGCCCGTGGACGTGTCGATGCGGGCCATCGACTACACTGGCGCGCCGCAGCCCAACGTGCCGCTGACGCTTACGCTCGAACATCTCGAATACCGCTCCGGGTATTACACCGAACCCACCGCGAGAACGATGGGCACTGCCACGGCAACGACGGCGGCCGATGGCAGCGTGACGGCGCGGCTGCAGCTGCCGAATCGCACCGGCACGTTCCGCATCCGTGTGGCCGCACCGAGTGGTGAGCGGACCGTCCAGGCCATGGTGTGGTTGTGGGTCCCCGGTCCGAGCGAGAACACCGACGACACCGGCGACCGGTATCTCGAGCTGATGTCGGACCGAAAGAACTATCAGCCCGGCGAGTCGGCGCGGCTGATCGTGCGCGGCGAGACCATCGTCGGTCCCGTGCTCGTGACCAAGGAAGGCCAGCACGTCTCGTGGTATCGCGTGATGCGGCCCTCCCCCACGGATTCGCTCGAGGTGCCGATTGAACACGGCGACGTCGGCGACGTGTTCGTCAGCATCGCCTATCTGCGCGAAGGCCGGCTGTATAGTGCCGAGCGGCGGCTCGGCGTGGCGGCATCGTCGCGCACGCTCCAGGTCGAGGTCACCGCTGATCAAGCCGTGTCGCGGCCGCGCGAGCCCGGCGTCTTCAACGTGACGGTCACCGATCAGAAGGGTCAGCCGGTGCGCGCACAGGTCAGCCTCGCGGTGATCGACGAAGCCGTCTACGGCGTGAAGCCGGATGAGACTCCCGACCCGGTGCGTTTTTTCTATCGCCGCGAGTACACACGCGTTGCGACGACATTTTCGCGCGAGTACTACTTCACGGGCTACTCGGGACGCGATCGGCTCCAGTTGACGCGCCGATCGCGGCGTCCATTCACCCTCGTGGACTTCAAGGGCGACACGCCAACGCAGGCGCAGGTCCGCAAGGAGTTCCCGGACGCGATCTACTGGGTCGGCGATCTTGTCACCGATGCGCAAGGCCGCGGGAGAATCGCGGTGACCTATCCCGATGCCTTGACCACGTGGCGGCTGACCGCGCGCGCGATCACCGAAGACACCCGCGCCGGCAGCAGCGTCGCGCGCACGACCACCACCAAGGACCTGATCGTGCGCGCCATCACCACGCGCTTCCTCACCGAAGGCGATGAAGTCGTGGTGCCGACACTCGTCCACAACTATCGGCCCGAGGCGCGAACCGCGGCAGTGTCGATCGAGGCGCGTGGGCTCGAGCCGGTCGGCACGCACACCGCCACGACCGGTGCGCTCGACAGCGGCGCCGAGCGGCGCGACGACTGGCGCTTTGCCGCCAGAGCAGTCGGCATCGCCACGGTCACGGCCACCGCGAAGACCGACAGCGACGCCGACGCCGTCGAGTTGCCGATTCCGGTCTTGCCCTTCGGCATCCGGCGCGACGCCGGCACCAGCGGCTCGATCGTCGGTGCCGGCGACAGCACGGTTACCGTCAACATGCCCGACAGCGCGAACCCGGCCGCGCGATCGGTCACCGTGTCGTTAGCGCCATCACTCGCCGGCTCGGTGCTCGGCGCGCTCGATTTCCTCACCAACTATCCGTACGGCTGCACCGAACAGACGGTCTCGAGCTTCCTGCCCAACCTGCTCGTCACGCGCGCGCTCACTGAGTTGAAGATCGTGCCGACCGAACGGCTCTCGGCACTCGATCGCCAGGTGTCGGCGGGACTGCAGCGCCTCTACGACGCTCAACACGACGATGGTGGATGGGGATGGTGGAAGTCGGACGGGAATCATCCGTTCATGACCGCGTACGCCTTGTGGGGTCTCGATGAGGCCCGCCGCGCCGGCGTCAAGGTCGCCGACTACCGGCTGAGCAACGCGGCGCGCACGCTGGCGCAGCTGTATGCGCAATATCCGCGCGTCGAGCCGGACCTCAAGGCCTACGAAGCGTTCGTGCTGCAGCGCACCGCAGCTGATCAAGTTGAGATCCCGTGGTTCGCCGAAGGCCGGCAGGGCACCTACAGCCACGCTGCGGCACGCGACGAACTGTGGGAGATGCGTGCGCGCATGAGCGCCTATGGCCGTTCCTTGCTGCTGTTGCTGCTGGATGAAGTGAAGGACCCGCGCGGCGACGAACTTGCGCAAACGCTGATCGGGGAGGCTCACACCCGCGGCGACGTGTCGTGGTGGGCCGTTGCCAACGACCCGCTGCTGTTTGATTTCGCGGAAACCAGTGTCGAAGCCACCGCCTTCGCGGTGCAGGCACTCGTGAAGCGCGATCCCCGCAATCCGCTGCTCGAACGCGCGGTGCGATGGATGATGCTCAATCGCACCGGTGGCTATTGGTCGTCGACCAAGCAAACCGCGATCGCCATCTACGGGTTGCTGGCTTTCATGCAGGCCCGCGGCGAAACCGCACAGTCGTTCAGTGTGGACGTGTTCGTCAACGGTGCGCCGGCCGGCAGCCACGCCTTTACGGCCGCCGCCTTGACGGCGCCTGATCCGATCGTCATCTCCGCACCGGCCATCGCCGGCGCCAACCAGGTGCGCATCGTCAAGCGCGATGGCGGAACGGTGTATTGGTCGGCGGCGGCAGTCTATTACGACACCGCGAATGCCGACGCGCGTAGCGGATCGCGACTACTCGCCGTCACGCGGAAGTACGCAATGTTGACGCCCGTGACGGTGCGCGGCCGGATCGTGTATCGCGAAACGCCGTTCAGCGGCACCGCCAGCCCCGGAGACGTATTGACGGTGCGCCTGACGGTTGCGGGATCTCCGGAATGGCGGTATCTCGCGCTCGAAGATCCGTTGCCTGCGGGTGTCGAGGCCATCCAGGACACCACGGCGTACCCCCTCGAACGTGAAGCGGCGAATGCGTGGTGGTACGGATCGCGCGTCGAGTATCGCGACCCGCGGACGGTGTTCTTCCAGGAGACATTCGAGCGTGGGCGCTACGAATACAGCTACATGCTGAAGGTCATCGCGCCGGGCCAGTTCCGCGCCATTCCCGCGCAGATCTCGCCGATGTACGTGCCGGGCGTGCACGCCTCTTCTGAGCCACAGGCGTTCACGATCGCGGTGCCAGACGGGAGCAGCCGATGAAACTCGCGCTCGCCACCCTGGCGCTGCTCATTGGCGGAGCGGCGACGGGAGCAACCTACTGGGTGTTCCTCAACACGCCCGAATCCACCGTGCCGGCGCTGGTGTTGTCTGCGGTGCTCGTGGTGGGCGTGCTGGCGCTGTTGTCGTTGACCATCAACACCGCGATTCTCGTTTGGTCGAGCGGATGGTCATCGGCGGGAATCCGCCGCACGCTGCCGCGCCTGGCTTCGATTATTCCGGCGGCGCTCGTCGTGGTGCTGTTCTGGTGGATCGCTGGGCACATCGACACGTGGGTGGCCTTGCGAAGCGGCGAAATCAACGCGTGGTTCATCGCCCGGTTCGGATGGGACAACGTGTCGTGGCTGTTCAGCAGCATCAGCGCCGCGACCATTTGGCTGCGATGGGTCCCCGCGGGCCTCCTCGCGGTGTCGTTGATGGCCGGCATGGCGAGCGCGGGTTGGCGGGCGGTCGTGATGCCGGCGTGGCTGCGGCGCGCGGTACGGCCGCGCACGCTGGCCATCGCCACAGCCTGGTTCCTGGTGTTGATCGTGCTGCCGTGGGCCTACTTGGTGCCGTGGCGGCCTGGGTGGCTTCCGCCGACCAGCGCCGAGATGATCTTCATCGTCACCAAGCTGACGATCGCAACGCTGCTGATCGCCGTCGGTGTCGCGCTCATCATCTATGAAGCGATTCGCATGCCGGTGACGCCGCCGGATCCGCGGTCGGAGCAGCTCGCCGCTTAACGAATGGCGTTCCAGCGCTTGCCGTCGGCGATCGCGCGCGCAAAGCACGCTTCGGCGCGCGCGTACGCTTCGCGCTGCATGCCCGCGGAGATCGGACGGAGCAGCTCGAGGTCGGCCGGGCACGAAACGCGATCGGGCCGGCCCTGCCGCGCGCCAGGCGGGGAGGCGAAATACGCGGCGGCGCCTTCGCGCACCCAGATCGGCCGCTTCTCGAGCGAGCCGTCGAGCAGAGCATGCGCCACTTCATGACGCACCGTGCGTTCGAGCTGACCCTGTTGGCGCAGCACGGTGACCGGCAGGAGATCGATCGACGCGCCGTGCGTCGCCCCCGACACCCACCACGGCTGACCGGTCGCACGCCCAAAACTGTCCACGGTGGGATGCACCGTGATGCGAAGGTTCGGCGCCGTCACGCCCGTCGCCTTGGCGATCTCATCGCGACTGCGGCGGACGAGCGACAGCAGGCTGCCGCGCTCTGCTTCCTCGGCCGCGGGCAATGCCAGCGACACGTCGCCGTCGCGCCGTAGCTCGTCAGATGGCGCACGAGCGGAGGCGGATGCACGAGCGGAGGCGGTTGCACGAGGGGAGACAGACGCAGGTGCGGTGGTGAGCACGGGCGAAGCAGACATCGAGCCGATCGTCAGCCCCGGAAAATAGAAACGCAGGATCGCGTCCGTGCTCGCGCCGCGTGTCGCACGCTTGCCCGCACCGATCACGCACAGGCCTACACCGTGACCGAACCCGCGACCGCGGAATCGATAGCCGCTGCCGGTCCGATCGACGTCGAATGCGGTGCTCTTGAGCGCCTGCCATCCGGCCACGCGTCCGACTGCCATGCGGAACTCGTGGCCGCTCATCTCGTTGGGCGTAAACCCTTCGACGCGAATGCGCGCGACGCGCTCGGATTCATTGCGCGCTACCACGCGCAGGTTGCGCAGGCGCGAGCCACGCAGGCCGGCCGCCCGCAGCGCGCGCTCGATCTGATCGGCACGCACCTCGCTCGTCCACGCCGGCTCGTCGTCGCACGCCTCATCGTCGAGTGACGGCGTGGAGGCATAGTCCACCGCGCCCGGCCACACGTGCGACGCCCGTTCAGTGTGCCCGCCGCACCACGCGGAATAGAAGACGAATGCGGGCTGCCCCTGGTGCAACAACACGCGACCGCTCGTGGCCTCGGCGGCGCGCCGCGTTACCGCCGTCGCCGGCCGCACCACCTGGCAGTGCGTCGTGTCGCAAAGATCGTAGCCCTCTCTCCTGTGCCGGTTGCGGTTCGCCATCGCAAACGTGCGCGCGGTAATGGCCAGTGCCTGCTGGGCCGCATCAGAGGCTCGCGGCTCACCCTCACCGGCGAGGACCTGGGCGATGTAGTCGTCCACCTGCAACGTCTCGATCTTGACTGCTGAGTTCGCGCCAGAGCGGCCCAACCGAATCGTAGAGACCTGCACCACATTCGGTGCCTGAGGTGCCAGGGACGGTGGCGCCGGTGCGGCCCGCAGGATCTCAACCGCAAGCGATGCTGCGTCGAGGCCCGCAGCGCCGGGGGCGGCGACGACAATGGCGCGGGTGGGTGTGTCGGAGGGCGTCAGCGCCACCACCAGGCCGAGGGCGGTGCCGTTGGGCATCACGATCGATCCGGTCTTCGCGAGCGCGCTCACGCCGCCGGTCTTCAGCGCCGACGCGGTGCCGTAGTCTGCTGCGCCGCGCAGGCCCTCGAGCACAATGGCCCTCGTCTCCGGGCGCATCGGCAACGGTGTGTCGCTGCCGGCGCCAGCCTTCGCGACGCTTCGGCCCGGCACGCCGGCAACGCGCGCCATCATGTCGATGAGTGCACGGGGCGTGGTCTTCGGCCCGTCGAGGCCGACGATGGCGGCTGCCATCGGAGTGGTGGCGGCAATCGGCGGCAGTCCCGCCGCGATCCGGGTCGCGTTCAAGGCCTCGCGCGACAGGCGCGGCGCAAGCGAGACGAAAAAATCATTGCACGAGTACGCGAGCGCCTCGGCCAGCGACAATGGCCGCTTGAGATCCGGATGCGAGCAGGCCAGCGTCTGGCCGCCGACCTTCGCCGTGCGGCGGCACATGTGCTCGTGATCCTGCCGGATCACCCCGCGTTCGAGCGCGGCAACAAGGGCCAGCGGCTTGACCACCGACCCAGGATGCACCGGCGTATCGAGGATGTCGGCACGCGCTTCGCGCCGCTCCCTCGGGTTCTCGAGGCTGCGGATGAAGTACGCGGGGCCGTTCGATTGGATCAGCGCGGCCAGCGCCAGCCCGAGCAGGCTAGCCGCGATGATCTGTGTCATCTGCCCCTGCTGTGGCGTATTTCATAATTTCGTTTTACACCCCGGGCGGCAGCGGCACGGAATCACCTTGTCGCCCTCGGTGTTGTAGTCGTACGTAAGTTCCTCGCCCTTGCGGATCGTGCGCGCGGCGCGGACCCAGATCGTCTTGTCGACGACCTCGATCCAGCAGTTCGGCTTGCAGGCGTGGTTGATGAACCGCGCCACGTTGCCGCCGACCGCCGCGTCGCGGCTCCAATTGCGGTTGACACGGAACACCCAGATGCAGCCCTTCGAGAGGTAACGATCCTCCCGCGACTCGCTCTGCTTGTTGCTGATCAACTCGCCGGCGTAATCGATGATCCGCTTGTTCTTGTTGATGGGCTCCTCGGCGAACACGCCATAGCCATGCAGCTTCGATCGCTTGCGACGTACCTTGGGGAATGAAACAGAAGTAGGCATCCACGAAAATGATACATTGGCGCGCGTGAGGTGCACCGTGCGAGGTTTAACATCTGCGTTACTTTTTTCCGTGGCAGTCCTGGGGGTGACCGTGCAAGGCCAGCGACAAGTGTTTCCGGGCTCCGCGCAGTTGCCGTTCAGCGCGGCCACCAAGGCCGATGGCCTCGTCTATGTCGCCGGCACGATCGCCGCTGAAGGCGACATCAAGGCCCAGACCAAGGCCGTGCTCGACAGCATCGCGCAGACGCTGACCAGGGCCGGGTCGAGCATGCCGATGGCCGCGTCGGTCCATGTCTACCTGAAGAATGCGTCGGACTTTGCCGCCATGAACGAGATCTACCGGACCTACTGGCCGAAGGATCCGCCGGTGCGGACCACGATCGTCTCCGATTTCGTGGTCCCGGGCGCGCTGGTCGAGATCTCGATGACCGCGATCGCCAAGGGTGGCGAGCGCCAGGTCATCCATCCAAAGGCGTGGATGACGTCTCCCAATCCCTATAGCTACGGCATCAAGTCGGGCTCGACCCTGTTCCTGTCGGGCCTCGTGTCGAGGAACGGCAAGGACAACTCGGTGGTCGAAGGAGACATGACCACCCAGACCAAGACGGTGCTCGACAACGCACGCGACATCCTGGCCCAGGCGGGAATGACGTTCGACAACGTCGTGGCGTCGCGCGTCTACATCACCGACGGCACGAAGTTCCAGGAGATGAACAAGGCCTACGTGACCTACTTCACGAAGGAACCGCCGGCCCGGGCCACGGTGATCGCGCCGCTGATGGGCCCGCAGTACCAAGTCGAGATCACGCTGACAGCGTCGAGCCTGCCCAAGCAGGTGTTCGCCACTCCGGCCGCCGACGGTACGCCGGGCAAGCCGAGTCCGACCCTCAGCAGCGCCGTGAAGGTCGGCAACCGGCTGTACCTCGCCGGCCTGCTTGGCAATAACGCCCAGACGAAGGGCAACACCGAATTGCAAACCAAGGAGATCATGGCGCGCGTCGAGCGGACGATGAAGCTCGCCGGTTTCGGTTGGGGCGACGTCGTCGACGGCATCGTCTACATCACGGACATCGCGAACTTCAACGCGATGAACACCGGGTACCGTTCCGTGATCAGTAAGGACTTCCCCGCCCGCGCGACCGTCAAGACCGGCCTCGTCGGCGCCGACGGCCTCGTCGAGATCATGTTCGTCGCTTCCAAGTAACCACCCATGTGCAAAGGTGTGGCCCTGAAAAAGGGCCACACTCGAGCCAGCTCGCGCGTGGCGTGTGCTAGCGTCGGTGGATGGAAGGGATCATCCGGGCGTGGGGCAAGATCCTCGTCGGCCGCCGCCCCAACCTCTCAATCGAAATCACTCGTGAGTGTCCCCTGCGCTGCCCTGGCTGTTATGCCTACGGCAACGAGCATCTTGGCGGCGGACAAACGCTCCGCACGCTGAGCGATCGCAAAGGCCAGGCCCTCATCGACGGGATCATGGACGTCATCGACCGTCGGCAGCCGTTGCACCTGTCGCTCGTCGGCGGCGAGCCGCTCGTGCGCTATCGCGAGCTCGATGTCCTGTTGCCGAGGCTGGCGGAGCGCGGCATCTATGTGCAGGTGGTGACGAGCGCGGTGCGCCCTATCCCGATCGCGTGGGCGTCCATCCGCCGGCTGCAGATCTGCGTGTCGATCGACGGGCTGGAGCCCGAGCACGACGCCCGGCGGACACCGGCGACCTACGATCGCATCCTCAAGCACATCGAGGGCCATCAGATCACCGTGCACTGCACGGTAACGCGGCAGCAAACGGTACGCCCTGGCTACATCGAGGAGTTCGTGAAGACGTGGTCAGCCAACACCAACGTGCGTTCGATCTGGCTCAGTCTCTATACGCCGCAGGTCGACGAGGCCTCGCCGGAACGACTCACGCACGACGATCGCCTGCGCGTGGTCGACACTCTCAAGATGTTGCGCGAGCACTATCCGAAACTTCAGATGCCGCGTCAGCTGCTCGACGCCTATCTCGACCCGCCCTCCTCGCCGGGCGAATGCATCTTTGCGCGGACCACCGAGTGCGTGTCGGCGGACCTGCACACGCGGATCACGCCGTGCCAGTTCGGCGGCACGCCCGACTGCTCGAGCTGCGGCTGCATGGCCTCGGCCGGACTCGCGGCGATTGGCCGCCACCGTCTCGGTGGTGTGGTGCCGATCGACGTGCTGTTCAACGGCTCGATCCGCATCGGCGAGGCCGTCAGCGGCCTGCGCGGCGAGGGCGCGCCCGTGGCGGTGTCGCCACCGGCATGATCACGCGTGGGTCCGCATGATTTGGCGGCAGATCGAGCGCCTCATGCCCAGGCGGGCAGCGGCCTGGTCATCGACCGCCAAACGACCAGAACGCGGCCTCGTAGCTCCACACCGTGAAGGCGACCCGCGCGCCATCCGGCGAAAAGGTTGGCTGGGTCTTGTGCGACGGATCAGTGGTCAGCTGCACCGCGGAGGTAGCGCCGCCGATCGCCTTGAGGAAGATCTGATAGAAGCCGTTCGCGCCCGGCGCCGCGAACGCGACGAAGCGGCCGTTCGGCGAGACGCCAAGCCCTGAGAAGTCGTGCTCGGTGTCGAAGCGATGGACAACGGTCGCCGCACCGCCACTCACCGGCACGGTAAAGATGGCGTGACGGCCCGGCCCTTCCTTGACCGTGGCGACGATCGTCGTGCTGTCCGGCAACCACTCCGCATGTCCCATCTCGCCGCTGATACCGGTGACGGCGATCTCACGAAGATCGGACGTCACCGCACCGCTGTCCTGGTTCACGCCAATTGCATAGAGCACCGACGCGCCGTCGCGCCGGCGAGCGCCGTTGAGCAACACCGTGCGCCCATCCGGCGACCACCGCGGCCATCCCACTTCTGCGCCACGACCAAGCATCGTGATGCGCTGGTCAGGCTGACTCCCGTTCGCAGGCCTGAGCCAGACGTCGTCCGACATTTCCTTGTGCGAATGGAACGCGATCCACTTTCCGTTCGGCGACCAGCTCATTGCCTGATCTTCGGAGTCCGATTCCTCGAGCACGTCGGTTGGCTTCGAGGCGGGCAGCGGCTGGCTGACGTCCACCACGCCGATCTCCTGCGCAATATCCGGGTACTTCGCATCGTCGACGATGCGGCGCCAGGTGCCAAAGGTGAAGGAGATCAGCGGACGCGTCGGATGATACGAAGGCGTTTCGGATTGAAAGGTCGTGAGCTGCCGCGTAGGACCGCCTTCCAAGGCCACGTCGGCGAGGGTGGTCCGATAACTCTGGACCTTGAAGACCGTCGTACCGCTGCTGGCAACCGACGGCGCGTACGCATCGCGGTCGAATGATGAGAGGCGGCGCGCCGCGCCCGAGGCGACGTCTGCGCTCCACAACTCCACCATCCCACCTGCGCCACGACTTGGGCGGGCGAGGCCGCCGTCGTTTGGAGACGCGAAATACACGGTCGCGCCGTCGGCCGCGAAGGCGATAGGACCATAGACCTCGCGTTCCGGATTCAACCCCAATGGGGCGCCCGAGCACGGGAGCGAGAGGCGCGCGTCGATGATGCAGGCAACGTCGCCATTGGCGCGAAAGGCCGGGAATGCCGCACGGCCCTGCAGGCGCGTACGCTGTCCGTCCGAGCCATCCGCATTGCCACGCCACAGTTCGGCGCCTTCCTTTCCGACGATCAACGCGGCGGCCGCCGTGCCGTCGGCGCTGAACGTCACCTGTCGCAGTTGTTCGGCGAAGCTGCGATCCCATAACGGCGTGCGATCGTTATCACCAGGCCGATAGATCCACCAGCGTCCCGACGACGTGGCGTCCTCGGCAACGATCTCATTGGGGCCTTTCCAGGTGAGATAGCGAATCTGTCCTTCACCGGGCGGCAGCGTCACGACCGCGCCACCGCCGATCGGCACCACGCGAATGAACCGGCCTTCCGTAAAGGCGAAGCGAGTGCCGTCTGGTGAGATGGCGCCGATGGGATCGCGATAGCCGACCACGCCGAGCTGATGCGCGGTGGTGATGTACGAGAGTTGTGGCAGGTCGTCGGTCGCCGGAGCCGGAGCGTTGCGCCCCATCAGCAGGATCGCCAGCGCGGCGGCCACGACAACAACGAGTACGATCGCACGCACGGGCGCATTGTATGGCAACCCGTCGGCCTGCGGAGCGGGTGGCTACGGGAAATGAATCACGGAGAAGCGTCAGGACGTTCCTGCCGCGCGATCAGTGGAAGTCGTGCGAGTCGATGGCGGCTTCGTCCGGAAAGCCATCGAGCTTCGACATCCGCTCCGCCTTGATCGACGTCACGCCGTCCTGGTTCTGCAGCACGCCTTCGACCAGCAGGAACGACGACTCGACTACGGTGAGCCGATCGGCGGCGTAGAGATCAGGACGGATGATGATGTTCGAGATACCGGTTTCATCTTCCAGCGTGAGGAAGACGAACCCTTTCGCGGTGCCGGGCCGCTGCCGGGTGATCACCATGCCGGCGGTACGGACGCGGCGGCCCGACCGCGTGCGCGGCAGCTCGATGGCCGGCAGCACGCCGCGCATCGCGAGCTCTTTCCTGCGGAAAGTCAGCGGATGCGGCCCCACTGTTAATCCGGTCCCTGTGTAGTCTGCAATCAAACGTTCATGTACGTTCATTTCTTCCAGCGGGCTTTCCTGGCTACTGGCTACTGGATACTGGCTACTGTCATACAGTTCTCCCGCGGGGCGAATCGCGCGTTCGACCTGCCACATTGCCGAGCGGCGATCGTGCCCGAGCGAGTTGAGCGCGCCGATCTCGGCGAGCATCGCGATCTCATCGCGGCGGATGCTGATGCGCCGCGCCAGGTCGTCGACGGAGTGGAAGCGCGGTTGCGGCGGTGGGTCGACCTTCCACGAATGCGAACAGACGTTGCAGAAACAATGTCGTTCGGCAATCTCGAGCATCGACGGGTCATCACACCCGCACTTCGAACATCGTCTGTCGTCGTTTTTAACTTTGAATTTTGAATTTGCGATTGCTCTGCCGACGTCCTCACGAAGCCCTCGCACGCAACGCATCCCCAGCCGCACCGCGCCGCCTTCTTCCACCGTGCAATCCCACTCCGACACCTGCACGTCGATCGGATGGAACACTACGCCGCGGCGCTGCGCGTCCTTGACCAGCGTGGCCGAATGGTAGAAACCCATCGGCTGGTTATTAAGCAGCGCGGCGAAAAACGCCGCCGGGTAATGCACCTTGAAATACGCGCTCGCGTAGGCGAGCAGCGCGAAGCTGGCGGCGTGCGATTCGGGAAAGCCATACAACGCAAACGAGGTGATCGACAGCACGATGCGATCGGCGACCTCGCCGGTGATGCCGTGACGGGCCATGCCCTCGCGCATCAGGCCTTCGAGCTGCTTCATGCGCTTTTCAGAGCGCTTGAACCCCATCGCGCGGCGCAGGTCTTCGGCCTGGCCGCCGGTGAATCCCGCCACTGCCATCGCCATGCGCAGTAGCTGCTCCTGGAACAGCGGCACGCCGAGCGTGCGCTTGAGAATCGGCTCGAGCAGCGGGTGGTCGTACACAACAGGTTCGCGGCCGGCACGGCGGTTGAGGTACGGATGCACCATCTGGCCGACGATCGGGCCGGGACGGATCAGCGCCACTTCGACGACGAGGTCGTAGAATTTGTCAGGACGAAGGCGCGGCAGCGTTGCCATCTGCGCGCGCGATTCCACCTGGAAGACGCCGATCGTCTCCGCCGCTCGCAGCATCTGGTAGACCGCTGGATCATCCGGCGGCAATGAGGCCAGTGTCACTTCCCGGCCCGTGTCATCCCCCCGGCGTGTATCTGCTCCCCGGCACGTGTCTTCTCCCCGGCCCGCATCGTCCCCCCGGCACGAGTCTTCCCCTCGGCCCGTATTAATCAACGTGAGCGTGTCTTGCAGTACCGCCATCATCCCGAGGCCGAGCAGGTCGACCTTGATCAGGCCCATGTCGGCGCAATCGTCCTTGTCCCACTGCACTACCACGCGGCCGGGCATGCTGGCGTTCTCGAGCGGCACCACCGACGACAGCTCGCCCTGGCAGATCACCATGCCGCCGGAATGCTGACCGAGGTGCCGCGGCAGGTCCTGCATCTGCCGCCACAGCTCCGCGAAGTGGCGCACGCGCGGCTCGTTCGCGGCCATGCCGACCTCTGCCAGCTTGGCCGACAGCGTCTCATCCGGATCGATGTATTCGAACTGGTGCATCACCCGCGCCAGCCGATCGATCTGCCCCTCGTCGAGCGCGAGCGCCTTGCCCACCTCGCGCGCGGCGCTCTTGCCGCGGTAGGTGATCACGTTCGCGGTCATGCCCGCGCCATGCTGCCCGTACTTCTGGTAGACGTGCTGGATGACGCGCTCGCGGCGATCGCCGCTCGGCAGATCGAGATCGATGTCGGGCCACTCGCCGCGCTCTTCCG
>JALDXK010000001.1:0-34067 GCA_032155105.1 Acidobacteriota bacterium | reverse complement strand
GTCGGTATCTCCGGCACGGGCGGCGGTTTCCAGAAGTTCTGCCGCGGCGAGATCGATATCGCAGACGCATCGCGGCCGGTCAGCGCCAGCGAAGTCGCGGCGTGCGAGAAGTCCGGCATCCAGTTCATCGAGCTGCCCGTCGCCTACGACGGCATCGCGATCGCCGCGAATCCGAAGAATGCGTGGGCCGACAAGATCACCGTCGCCGAGTTGAAGACGTTGTGGAGTCCCGACGCGCAGGGCAAGGTCACCAGGTGGTCGCAGGTCCGCAAGGGCTGGCCCGACCGCGAGATTCACCTCTTCGGCGCCGGTGTCGACTCGGGCACTTACGACTACTTCACCGAGGCGATTAACGGCAAGGCCAAGGCCAGCCGCGGCGACTTCACCTCGAGCGAGGACGACAACGTGCTGGTGCAGGGCATCAGCAACGACGAGCTCGCCCTCGGCTTCCTGCCCTTCGCCTACTTCGAGCAGAACAGCGCCAAGCTGAAGCTCGTGCCGGTGGACGATGGCAAGGCCGACAACGGCGAGGGCGCCGTGTTGCCGAGCCCCGACTCGATTCGCACCGGCACGTATCAGCCGCTGTCGCGCCCGGTGTTCATCTACGTGTCGGCGAAGGCCGCCGAGCGCCCCGAGGTGCAGCGGTTCGTCGACTTCTACATGAAGAACGCCGACGAGCTGGTGCGCGAGGTGAACTACGTCGGCCTCGGCGACGCCGCCTACCAGATGGTCAACGATCGCTTTGCCAAGCGCACCACCGGATCGGTCTTCTCTGGCGTGAACACGGTTGGCGTCACCATCGACCAGCTGCTGGCGAAAGAAGCCGGAAAGTAACGCGGCGCCATGTCCACACGGACGCTCGAATGGATCATCGAGCGGCTGCTGTTTCTCTGCGCAGCGCTGTCGGTGTTGACGACGGCGGGCATCATCATCGTGCTCGCGGTCGAGACATTTGAGTTCCTGCGCGAGGTGTCGGTCGTCGAGTTCCTGACCGGCACCGAGTGGACGCCGCTGTTTGCCACGCAACGCTTCGGCGTGCTGCCGCTCGTCGTCGGCACCATGCTGGTGTCGGCGATCGCCATGGCCGTGGCGCTGCCGATGGGCCTGCTGGCAGCCGTGTATCTCAGTGAGTACTCGCCCAGCGGGTTCCGCCGCGTCATCAAACCGGTGCTCGAGATCCTCGCCGGCGTGCCGACCGTCGTCTACGGCTACTTCGCGCTGACGTTCGTGACACCGCTGCTGCAGCGATTCTTTCCGGGTCTCTCCGGCTTCAACGCGCTCAGCCCGGGCATCGTGATGGGCCTGATGATCCTGCCGCTGGTCTCGTCGCTGTCCGAGGACGCGATGCGGGCGGTACCGCGCGGGCTGCGTGAAGGCTCGTACGCACTCGGCGCCACGCGCATGCAAACGGCGCTGAAGGTGGTGGTGCCGGCGGCGTTCTCGGGGATCACCGCGGCGTTCATCCTCGCCGCGTCGCGCGCGATTGGCGAGACGATGATCGTCGCCATCGCCGCCGGCCAGCAGCCGCGATTGACCGCCAATCCATTCGTGCCGATCGAAACGATGACCGCCTACATCGTGCAGGTGAGCCTCGGTGACACGCCCCAGGGCACGATCGAATACCGCACCATCTTCGCGGTCGGCATGCTGCTGTTCCTGATGACGTTCGGCCTCAACCTGATCAGCACCTGGCTGCGCGAGCGCTTCCGCGAGGAGTACGCATGAGAAAGCATGCTGATCTCCTCTTCCAGATTGCGTCGCTGCTCACCCTGGTGGTGGCGCTCGTGGCGCTGGCCACGCTGGTGTACGACATCCTGTCGGACGGCGCCGGCCGCCTGAGCTGGGCGTTCCTGAACAACATCGCGTCGCGGCGGGCCGAGCAGGCCGGCGTCTACCACGCGCTGATGGGCACCATCTGGGTGATCTCATTCACGGCGGCCCTCGCGCTGCCGGTGGGCGTCGCGGCCGCGATCTATCTCGAGGAATACGGCTCGCGCAGCCGCATCGCGCGCTTCATCGAGCTCAACATCGCCAACCTTGCCGCGGTGCCGTCGATCATCTACGGCCTGCTGGGACTCGGGTTGTTCGTGCGGCTGATGGGCATGGGCCAGAGCGTGATGGCCGGCGCGGCCACGCTGGCCCTCCTCGCGCTGCCGGTGGTGATCCTGTCCACCCGCGAGGCGCTGCGCACGGTGCCGAGCTCGATCCGCGAGGGGTCGTACGCACTCGGCGCCACGAAATGGCAGACGATCTGGAACCAGGTGCTGCCCATGGCCCTGCCGGGCGTGCTGACAGGCCTGATTCTCGCGCTGTCGCGCGCCATCGGCGAGACGGCACCGCTCATCACGATCGGCGCGCTCACCTACATTCCCTTTGCGCCAGACAGCGTGTGGTCGAGGTTCACCGTGCTGCCGATTCAGATCTTCAACTGGGTGTCACGCCCGCAAGCGGATTTCCACACCAACGCCGCCGCAGCGATTCTCGTGTTGTTGGCGTTACTATTGAGTATGAACGCCATCGCGATTGTCGTCCGCGATCGGTACCAGCGACAGGGACGCGCATGACCGGATCGACTCGCACTCCCCCGAGCCTGTCGAGCGTCGCCAATCGCGGCGGCCAGCCGGCAACGGCCCTCAACACGCCGCTGAAGATCGACGTGCAGGGCCTCAGTTTCTATTACGGGTCGAAGCGCGCGCTCGACGACATCACGATCCAGATCCGCCAGAACCTGGTCACCGCGTTCATCGGCCCCTCCGGCTGCGGCAAGAGCACGTTCCTGCGCACCCTGAACCGGATGAACGACATCATTCCCGAGACGCGCAACGAGGGCACGGTGACCATCGACGGGCAGACCATCTATGGCCCCGGTGTCGACGTGGTGCAGCTCCGGCGCAAGGTCGGCATGGTGTTCCAGAAGTCGAATCCCTTCCCGAAGTCGATTTTCGAGAACGTCGCCTATGGCCTGCGCATCAACGGCCTCACCAAGTCGAAGGCCGAGATGGCCGATCGGGTCGAGGAAAGCCTGAAGCAGGCAGCCATCTGGGAAGAAGTGAAGGATCGCCTCAACGAATCCGCCCTCGCGCTCTCGGGCGGCCAGCAGCAGCGGCTGTGCATCGCGCGGGCGCTGGCCATTCGTCCCGAGATCCTGTTGATGGACGAGCCAGCCTCGGCGCTCGACCCCATCGCCACCCAGCGCATCGAAGAGCTGATCTACGACCTCAAGAAGACCTATACGATTGTGATCGTGACGCACAACATGCAGCAGGCGGCCCGCGTCTCGGACTTCACTGCCTTTTTCTGGCTCGGACGACTGATCGAGGTGGATCGCACGGACAAGATCTTCACCGCGCCGGCTGAGAAACTCACCGAGGACTACGTCACAGGCAGGTGCGGCTGATGGTGGAACGCGTATTCAGGCATTTCCAGGACGATCTCGACGCGCTGAAAGAGCGCCTATTGGCCATGGGCGGGCTGGCCGAGGAGCGTGTGCGGGAGTCGGTTCGGGGCCTCATGGACCGCGACCCGGCGGCCCTCGACGCCGTCCTCGCCGGCGACGAGCCGATCAACGATCTGCACATGGAGATCGACGATCGCTGCTTCAAGCTGCTGGCGCTGCACCAGCCGATGGCCGCCGACCTGCGGGTGATCGTGGCGGCGGTGAAGATCAACACCGACCTCGAACGCGTCGGCGACCTCGCGGTGAATATCGGCGAAGCCGGCAAGCGCTACCTGCAGCATGCGCCGGTGAAGCCGCTGATCGACATCCCACGGATGGGCGACCTCGCCCAGAAGATGCTGCGCGACGCGCTCGACGCCTTCGTCCGCCGCGACATGGCGCTCGCAGAGGCGGTGCTGGCCGCCGACGACACCCTCGACGCGCTCAAGACGCAGATCTTCCGTGAATTGCTGCACTACATGGTGCACTCGCCCGACACCATCGAGCCGGGCCTGGACCTGATCCTGATTTCGCGGCACCTCGAGCGCATCGGCGACCACGCCACCAATGTCGCCGAGGACGTCATCTTCATCCTGTCGGCCAAGGACGTGCGCCATCATGGCGCGGCTCCCCCGGCTGGCGTCTGAACCGCGAACCGCGCCTGACGAGAGCACGGAGGAGTACGGAGAGCCACGGAGAAGCGCCAGAAGACAGAAGAGAGGTGTCGTCAATTGTAACTATCCCGCCATTCTCCGTGCCCTCCGTACTCCTCCGTGTCCTCGGAACGGATCTGGATCTAGAATGGATCGGATCATCTATGGCCGAGACGCTTAGCATTACAGACAACCGGACCGGGAAGACTTACGAAGTCCCGATCGTGGACGGGCACATCCGTGCCACCGACCTCAAGAAAATCAGCACCG
This sequence comes from Acidobacteriota bacterium, assembly GCA_032155105.1. Lineage (GTDB taxonomy): Bacteria > Acidobacteriota > Vicinamibacteria > Vicinamibacterales > UBA2999 > 12-FULL-67-14b. The sequence continues at coordinate 29,708 of JALDXK010000001.1, read as the reverse complement.
GCGGCGACGACCCGGGCCTGGCGACCTACGACCCGGCCTTCATGAACACCGCCTCGTGCAGGAGCAAGATCACCTTCATCGACGGCGACAAGGGCGTCCTCGAGTATCGCGGCTACCCGATCGAGCAGCTGGCCGAGAACAGCACCTATCTCGAGACGGCGTACCTGATTCTCTACGGTGAGCTGCCGACCAAGCCGCAGCTCGAGACGTGGGTCCACGACATCACCATGCACACCATGGTGCACGAGAACATCAAGAAGTTCATGGAGGGCTTTACCTACGACGCCCATCCGATGGGCGTGTTCATCAGCACCGTAGGCGCGATGTCGACCTTCTATCCGGACGGCAAGCAGATTTTCAACGCCGACTCACGGCAGAAGCAGATTCATCGCCTCATTGCCAAGACCCCGACGATTGCGGCCTACGCCTACCGCCACAGCATTGGCCGCCCCTATGTCTACCCCGACAACGACCTGAGCTTCACCGGCAACTTCCTGAACATGCTGTTCAAGATGACGGAGGTGAAGTACCAGCCGAACAAAAAGCTGGAACGGGCGCTCGACGTGCTGTTCATCCTGCACGCCGATCACGAGCAGAACTACTCGACCAGCACGATGCGCAACATCGGCAGCTCGAACGTCGATCCGTTCTCGGCGCTGGCCGGCGCCGCCGCCGCGCTCTACGGCCCGCTGCACGGCGGCGCCAACGAAGCCGTGCTGCGGATGCTCAAGGAGATCGGCACGGTCGAGAACATCCCCGCCTTCATCAAGAAGGTCAAGGCCGGCGAAGGCCGGTTGATGGGCTTCGGCCATCGCGTCTACAAGTCCTACGACCCGCGGGCCAAGATCATCAAGAAGACCGCCTACGAGGTGTTCGAGGTCACGGGCAAGAACCCGCTCCTCGCCATCGCGCTCGAGCTCGAACGCATCGCGCTCGAAGACGAGTACTTCATCAGCCGCAAGCTGTATCCCAACGTGGACTTCTACTCCGGCCTGATTTACCAGGCGATGGGCTTCCCGGTGGAGATGTTTGCGGTGCTGTTCGCGATCGCCCGCACGGTGGGCTGGGTCGCGCAGTGGGAAGAGATGCTGCTCGACGCCGACACCAAGATCGCCCGGCCGAAACAGATCTACGAAGGCGCGAAGAAGCGCGACTATGTGCCGATCGCTGCCCGGTAAGCTGCTGTTCGTCCTGGCGCTGGCCACCGCGGTCGGCGCCCAGGCTCCATCTGCCTTCGACAGCAGCAAGGCGTGGGAGCACGTCCGGCAGCAGGTCGCCATCGGCCCACGGCCGTCGGGCTCCCCCGCGAACGCCAAGACCCGCCAGTACATCACCGCGGAGCTCGGCAAGCTGGCCATCAAGACCGTCGAGCAGCCGTTCGAGGGCGCGACGCCGATCGGCCCGATCAAGATGGTCAACCTGATCGGCACCATCCCCGGCAAGAGTCGCGACCGGATCATCCTGGCAAGCCATTTCGACACCAAGCTCTATCGCGACGTCCGCTTCGTCGGCGCCAGCGACGGCGCCTCGAGCACCGCGGCGCTGCTCGAGCTCGCCCGGGTGCTCACGGCGCGCAAGGACCTGCCGTTCACGATCGAGCTGTTGTTCTTCGACGGCGAGGAAGCGGTGCTCGAATGGACCGCGACGGACAGCACGTATGGCAGCCGGCACTACGTCGAGGCGGCGCGGAAGTCCGGCTCGCTCAAGTCGATCAAGGCGCTGGTGCTCCTCGACATGATCGGCGACCGCGCGCTGACGATCCGCCGCGATCCGAACTCGACGCGCTGGCTGACCGACATCATCTGGGCGACCGCGCGCAGACTCGGCCATCGGCAGTTCCTCGACGAGGAGATGGCGATCGAGGACGATCACCTCCCGTTCCTGAAGGCGGGTGTGCCGGCCGTCGACATCATCGACCTCGAGTATCCGCAGTGGCACACGCCGCAGGACACCCTCGACGCCATCTCGGCGCGCAGCCTGCAGATCGTCGGGGACGTCGTCGTCGCCGCCCTGCCGCAGATCGAAGCTCGCCTGCTCAAGAACTAAACACGAAGAACACGAAGATCACGAAGACGGAAGGGCCTCGCGCGGTTTCGCTGGCGGCGCTCCGCACCGCGGTCGGATGTCGTCACCACGAGAAAATGAGTCCTCAAATGATCTGGCAGGACTCATTTTTCGTGGTGACACATACGACCATCGGCAGGCCGAAGGCCTGCCTCCAGCGAACCGCGCTGTGCCTTCGTATCCTTCGTACCTTCGTGTTTGATTTTTCTCAGCGATAGACTTCGGCGAGGATTTCTTCTTCGGTGAGGACGGTCGTCGACGACTTCGCCTTCGCGAACACCCGGTCGATGATCGGGTCGCTGCACGGGATGCCGTGCTGCTCCAGCCAGAACACCACGTTCGACTTGCCCGACATCGGGCCGACGTCGATCTGCTGCGCGCGGCCGACGAGGCTGGCGGGGATCGCGGAATAGACCGCGTCCATCAGGTCGCGATCGCCCTTCTTCCACGCCTTGATCACTGCTGCCGCATGCACGCCGGTGGCAGTGCGAAACGCATCCTTCCCGACCACGGGATAGTTGTCGGGGATCGGCACGCCGCAAGCCTCCGACACCTTGGCGCAGTACGCCATCAGCGGCGCCAGCTCGCAGTCGCGGAATCCCATCACCACGAGATTCACGAGCAGCAGGTCCATCGGCGTGTTGCCAACCCGCTCGCCGATGCCGAGCGCCGCCGCGTGCACGCGCGTGGCGCCGGCCTCGAGCGCGGCGATGCTGTTGATGATCGCCAGGTCGCGATCGCGGTGACCGTGCCAGTCGATCTCGACGTTGGCGCGGTTGTCCTTGATCACCTGCATCGCGAAGCGCACCACCGCCGACGCGCCCCACGGGGTGGCGTGGCCCACCGTGTCGGCCAGGCAGATGCGCTTGGCGCCGGCGCCGATCGCGCAGTCATAGAGCCGGCGCAGCGTCGCCGGATCGGCCCGGGTGGTGTCCTCGGTCACGTACATCACGTCGAGGCCTTCGTTCACCGCGAAGCGGATGGCCTCTTCGGTGTTCTTCAGCAGCCAGTCGATGGTCCACCCTTCGGTGTACTGGCGGATCGGCGACGAGCCGATGAAGGTGCAGCACTCGATGTTGAGGCCGGTGCGCTGGGTGATCTCCGCAATCGGCGTGATGTCGGCAATCGCGGTGCGGGCGGCGCAGTTGGCGCGCACCGTCAGCCGCGCCTCGACGATCTCGCGCGCCAGCCGCTCGACGTCCTTGACCACGTGCGGGCCCGCGCCGGGCAGGCCGATGTCGGCGGTGTCGATGCCGAGCTTGTCGATGAGGTGGAGGATCTCGATCTTCTGCGCGATGGTCGGCGTGCGCACCGACGGGGACTGCAGCCCGTCGCGCAGCGTTTCGTCGTCGAGCATCACGCGCGCAGGCTTCGCCGGCGCACCGATCTTGTTCCAGTCGTAGATTAACGATTCGAGCATGTGCCTAGGTGACGTCCTGCGGCTCGCGCGAGCGGCGTGCCACCGCCACCGTCGCGGCGGTCCCGACAACAAGAATCAGACCCGCCCATACCGATGATCGCATGGCGGCGGCGCGCACGAGCGGACGAAAACCGGTTTCGATGGTCTCGAGCGGCTGGCCCTGCGCCCGGCGGGCGTCCTGGGCGGCCACGAACTGAAACGCCGCCTGCCGGGTCCGCCAATCGAAGAGATCGCTGAACACCGCGAGGGCCAGGACGGCCCACAGGGCCAGCGACCATCGTGCCGCGCGCGTCATGTAGGACCGGTGCCGGTGTACTTCACCACCAGCGCCGTCACATCGTCGTACTGCTCCGCGCCGTGTGCGAACTCCTTGACGGCGTTGATGATCTGCTCGAGGATGCTGTCGGCCGAACCGTGGCTGGAGCGTTGCAGCACGTCCACGAGCCTGGCTTCGCCGAACTCTTCGTTGGCCACGTTGTGGGCTTCGGTGACCCCGTCGCTGTACAACAGCATCGTGTCGCCCGGCTTCAAGGTGATCATGTCGCCTGAGTACGGCGCCATCTCGAACATGCCGACCGGCATGCCGCCCGACTCGATGCGCCGCAGCCCATCAGCGCCGTAGACGAGCGGCGGGTTCTGGCCGGCGTTGCAGAATCGCAGCTGCCCGTCGGCGGAGAGCTGCCCGTAGAACAACGTCGCGTAGCGCGCGTCGATGGCGCGGCGGGTCAGTACCTTGTTGATGTGATCGACGGTTTGCACCGGCTCGTCACCCACCGACACGAACGCCGAGAAAATGCCGAGGATCTTCGCCGTCAGCAGCGCCGCAGCCGGGCCCTTGCCGGCGACATCGCCGACCAGGAAGCCGAACTGCCCGTCCGGCATGTCCTGCATGTCGTAGAAATCGCCGCCGATGGCGCGGGCCTGCACCGAGGTGCCGGCCGACTCGAAAAATGGCCCCGACCGGCTGCCTTCGGGCAGGAGCGCGCGCTGGATTTCCGCGGCGATCTTCAGCTCGTGCTCGATGCGTGCCTTCTCGAGCGTTTCCCGATACAACCGCGCATTCTCGATCGCCACACCGGCTTCCGTCGCCAGCGTGTCGAGCGCGGTGCGCGTATGCGGCGCCAGCAGGCTGCCCTTCTCACGGCTGTCGAGATACAGCACGCCGATGTTCTTGGTGTCGCTCGCCATGTCGGCGCGATCGAGATAGCGCACCATGCGCAGCGGGATGCACGCGACGTGCCGGATGCCCAGCGCCACGGTACCCATGTGCACGTTGGCGAGGTCGCCGTCGAGCAGGTCGGCGACGATCCTCAGCTCGCCGGTCTTGAAGACCTCTTCGGGAATCTTGCGGCTGGTGCTGAAGCCGCTGCCGGGCATGGTAATGCGGCCCTTGGCGCGGGCGAGCTTCAGGTCCAGTTCGTCGTTGACGCCGGCCAGCATGATGAAGCCGCGCTCGGCGCCGGCGACGTCGATGGCCGCGTCGAGCACCAGCGCCAGCACTTCGTCGAGCACGCGTCCCGACCCCAGCGCGCGCAGCCCTTCGAGCAATGCGGCAAGCTGGCGCAGGTCGTTGACCGCGCTGGCATGCGATCGATCGGTGTGCGCCGGGCCCTCGCCCACCAGGAACACCACGTCGGCGCCGCTGGCGCGGCCGAACTGCACCCGGTCTCCGTGCGTCAGCTTGTGCTCGGTGATCGCCTCGCCGTTGACGTAGGTGCCATAGCGTGATCCCTTGTCGCGCAGGATCCAGTCGCCGTTGGCCGCGACGATCTCGGCGTGCTCCCGCGACACGTCACTGCCGACCAGCCGCAGGTCGCTCTCGGTGCGGCGGCCGATGCAGAGTTGCGGCTTGTTGATCGGGACGATGCGTTGGCCGAGGCCATCGTTGACTTCCAGCCGAGCGCTCATGGTGAACAGCTCATCATAACAGGCTTAGGCAGCCCGCCTGCTGGGCGGCGACGGCCGCAAGGGCCAGCCCCGCGGCAACCGCCCCCGCGATCAGACCGCGCGAGCGGCGCGGCTTGGCGAACACGCTCCCTCCTGGCGGCTGGATGCGTGGTTCGGCTGTTGCGGTGCCGCACTTGTAGCAGATCAGTGCATTGGCGGCGATTTCTGCTCCACACGAGCGGCATGTCATACGTACTTGGTATTCTAGCGAAAAGGGTTTCGATGATTCCCCTCCGCGACGTCATTCCGTCCCGCACGAAACCCGGCGTCACCATCACGCTGATCGCAGTGAACGTGCTCGTCTACCTGTTCCAGTTGACGCTGACGGATCGGGCGCAGGAGATGTTCATCTATCTGTTCGGGCTCACGCCGCTGGAGTTTTCCCTGGCGAACGTGTTCACGGCCATGTTCGTGCACGGCGGGCTCGCGCACCTGATCGGCAACATGCTGTTCCTGTGGATCTTCGGCGACAACGTCGAGGACCGGCTGGGGCACGTGCGGTTCGTGGTCTTCTATCTACTCTGCGGCGTCGCCGCGGCGTTCGCGCAAGTGGCGATCGATCCGGCGTCGACCGTCCCGATGGTCGGCGCAAGCGGCGCGGTGGCCGGGGTGATGGGCGCGTATCTCGTGCTCTACCCTCATTCGCGCGTGCTGATGCTGTTCCCGTTTCCGATCTTCCTGTTCGAATTGCCGGCGGTCGTGTTCCTGGGATTCTGGTTCCTGATGCAGTTCCTGAACGGCATCGGCCAGCTGCCGGTCTTCCAGCAGGATCAGATCTCCGGCGGCGTCGCCTTCTGGGCGCACGTGATGGGATTTGTCGCCGGCCTGGTGCTGGTGGTGTTCATGCGCCGCCCCGAACGGACGCGCGTCGAATGGTGGGACACTCTCGAATCTTAGATTTCAGATCTCAGATTTCAGATTTATTGTCGGATTTCTTGCGGATTTCCGCCGAGACCTGCGCCAGTTCCAGCATCAGCTTCTCGAACTGCGCGTTCCACTCCGTATCGGGCATCACGCCCTTCAGTTGCTTGTGCTCCTCGGCCTGCTGTTCGAGGGTGCGGCGGCGCTTGATCAGCGCGGCCATTTCTGGAGTGGTGTTCTCGCCCACCGCCTCGGCATCGAGGAACGCGATGCGGGCAATGCTCCCGTCGGGCCCTTCGTCGGTGGCCTGGCGCCCCTTGCCGTCGCCGTTGTCGTCGATGATGGCGTGCTCGGTGAGCAGCTGGCCGCGCTGTTCGAAGTGCTGCTTCACCGACGCGCTCGTCACCGAGAAGACCTCGAAGATCGAGGTGCGGCCGTTCTTGTCGAGATCGGTCGAGGCTTCCTTCATGGCCTTGACGAAATACTCGGGAAATACCGTGGCGTATTTCTGCGCCGCCGAATGCGTGGCGGTGATTACGACGCGGCCCTTGGCGCTGAGCGCCTCGAGGAACGGGAAGCTCGCTTCGGTGGTGTTCACCACCGTGAGACGACCCTGGACGCCGGCCAGCATGTCGGTCCAGTCTTTCGCCGTCATGTCGGGGCCGACCAGGTTGAACTTCGCCACGTCGCCGTCGTAGGTGCCGTGGCCGAGTAACACGACCAGCACGAAGTCGTCCTTGGCGCCGGCCTTCTTGATCTCCGCAAAGACGTTGCGCACGTTTGCGGTGGTGGCCCGATCGCCCGTCGCCGCTTCATCGACGAGTATCTTGACGTGCTCCGCCGTGAACCCGTACCGATCGACGAGCGCCGACCGGAGATCCGAACGCCAGGTGGCCATCTGCTCGGCATACTTCTCGCCGCCAGAGGCGCCTGAAATGATCACCGCCCAGCGCGTTTCCGCTGCAGCCAGCGACGGTGTTGCGATCGCGAGCCCGAGCGCAAGCAAAAGGTATGTGATTCGGGTCATCTGTGCCATCTGTGGCCCTGGTGTCTCTGCTGTGCCTTCCACCTTCGCGCTTCGCGCTTCGGTGGACAGGTCTGCGGCGCTGGCGTCAGGCGAGCCCTGCCCGTCGTCGCATTACCCACTCCACTGCGAGCAGGCTGATGATCATGACCAGGCTGAACCCATTGTGCCAGAGGTCGCGCGCCTCGGGCGTGCCGGCGTCGGCCCGCGATTCGCGCAGGAGCGACGGCAAGGAGGCCGCCTCGTCGGCGCGCACGTAGCGGCCGTTGGTTTCGGCCGACAGCCGCTTTAGCACCGCCTCGTTCAACCTCGGCTGCGTCATCTCGAGGTCCACCCCGCCAACCAGCAGCGGCCGCGCCGCGGTCCCGACCCTGGCGACCCCGCGCGCGGCGATGGCTTCAACCCGATACACGCCCGGCTGATCGAATCGCGACGCCACCGCATAGCGCCCCTCCTGGGGGTTCGACAGCGCGGCGGTGAGCTGTCGCTTCTCCCCATTCGGCGCGGTCAACTGGATCGCAACCTCGGCATTCGCGATCGGGCGGAAATCCTCGTCGCGCACGAACACGCTGATGCGTTCGGTGATGCCAGGCGTGGTGGGGCTGAGCGGCGCGATCGTCACCGGGCCCTGCGCGCCAGCGGTGATCCATCGCGCGAGCTGACGCCAGATCGTTTCGTAACTGTTGTCGGTGGCCGGCCGCATCATGCGCCAGCGCCACGACGCTTCACCGGCGAACACCATCGACCGCCCCTGCCCGTAGCGCTGCGCCGCGATCAGTGGCTGCGGGGTGCCGCCGGCCGTCAGTGCCACTGCCAGCACCTGTGCGCCGGCGCGCGCGCCACCGACCGCCGCTACCGACGCGAGCGCCGGCAACGCCGCCCACTTCTGCCGGTTCTCATCCGGTGTCACCGACAGCCGCGTGGCCGGGTGCATCAGGCCGTCGATGGTCAGCGCCGGCGTGTTCGGCTCGTTCGCGGCGATGGTGGCCGAGGCGAGCGTGATGGTGCCGCGCCGATCCGTGAGGTCCACCGGCAAGGCATGCTCGAGCGCGGTGCCCGCCAGGCCCTGGCGATCGAACGATCGGGCGCCGAGCACCAGCAACCCGCCGCCGCGCTCGGCAACGAACTCGGAGGTGAGCGCGAGCTGATCGCGGGTAAAGAAATCGGCTTCGATGTTGCCGAAGATCACCGCGTCGTACGCGAACAACTCCGAGCGCTTGGCCGGGTACCCCGACGACAGCGCCGCCATGCGTGACGGATTTCCCTGCACGTAAAACGTATCCCGCCCATCGTCGTTCTGCCCTTTGCGCACCACGGCGTCGACGTCGAGGCCGGGATCCTGGGCGAGCGCCCGCTTGAGGAAGGTGTGTTCGTATCCGGGTGCGCCTTCGAGAATGAGGATCTTGCGCCGCCCGGTCTGTGCCGGCACGAGCACGCTGCGGACGTTGTTCTCCGCCGCAAGCTCATCGGCTGCCGCGGGAATCTCCACGCTATACACAGTCGGCACGTCGGGCTGCGGCGAGACGGTGAACACCGCGTGCACTGGCGCGCCGTCTGCGGACGGCGTCACCCGCCGCGTGTCCACCGGGCGGCCGTTGGCGCTGATCCGCAGTTCCACCGGCTGCGTACCGAACCCGGCACTGGTCGCCGCCACGCTGAGGTCGATCGAGGCGCCGGGCAAGAGCGGTTCGCCCGCGGTGAGATTGACGACCTCGCGATCGCGTGCGATGCTGGCGCCACCGATACCGACAGCGAGGATCGGGGCGGCGATGGCCGGGTCGGCCCTCGCCTCCTGTGGGGCGGTATCCCCGCCATCCGACAGCACGATGATGCCGGCGACCCGCTGACTCTTGTAGCGCTCGGCTACATCCCCGAGCGCGCCGCTGAGATCGCTGCGCCGGGCGGTGGCCGACAGCCGATCGACATCGGTCGCGGCGGCGAGGGTTTCGCCGAAGGTCAACAGCTCGATGCGATACTCCGACGACAATCGCGCCTGCAGGTCGCGAACGATCGCCTGTGCACGCTCGAGGCGCGACGGCCCGCCTTCGTCGGTGAGCCGCATGCTGCGCGACACATCGACCAGCACCGGCAACAGGCTGTTGTTGGCCGCAGCCGGTGGCACCATCACCACCGGCCGTAACAGGATCACGATCAACAGGATCAAAGTGAGGGCTCGCAACCCTGTGAGGGTGGCGCGGGTTGAGGGCGCGAGCTTCACCGCCACGCGCGCGTACGCCAGCCACGCCAGAACAATCGCGCCAAGGAAGATGAGGAGGTATCCCCACCACGGGAGCAGGACGGCGAATCTCACCGGTTCGGCCGCCGCGGCGCCGCAAGTGACTGGTAATAGCGATCGACCAGCTCGCGATAGCTGTCTGCGACGGCATCGTGTCGGCCGGCGTTCAACCGCTCCTTCGTTTCACGCGCGCGCAACTTGTCGGCAAGCTGCGACTCGGTCTGCTCGAGTGCGACCAGCAGGTTCTTCTTCAGCGATTCCCAATTGGCGAAGTCCTGCTTGAAGGCCTCGGTGCCCGGCGCCGATACGCTGCGCTGCCACTGCTCGGGCGTGGTGCCGCCCTTTTCCATCCCGGGATTCTGCTTGCCGATTTCCTCGGCGAGCTGCTGCGCGCCGCGGAGCTGGTTATCGACCTCGCGCTGCAAGCGCTCCACCCCCCCGCGCCCACCGCTGGTCGAGCCCTGCTGGCCTGACTTGCCGTCCTGTCCCTGTGATCCAGGCTGTGCCGCTTCCGAACCTTGCGCACCTTCCGCACCCTGTGCACCTTGTGCACCCTGTTTCTTCAGCTCTTCCATCGATCGCTGCAACCGCTCGAGCCGGTCGCGCAGTTCCTGCGTGCGCGACAGTTGTTCCGACAGGCGCGCAGCTTCGGTGTCGCGTCCCGCGGACGCGGAGCCGAGCCGCTCCGCAACCTTATCCATGGCCCGTGCGATCTCTTCGGGTGAGGTACCGGGCGTCGTGCCGGCCGCCTTAGGGTCCGAACCCTCAGCGGCGGTGGACTGTTCGTTCCCGCCGCCCTTCCGCATCGCCTGTGCGGATTCACGCATGCGGTCGGCCAGCTTCTGCTGATCGATCTCGCGGCCGGCCTCGCTCATCGCCTGGCGCTCGTCCGCTTCGCCCGACTTGGCCAGCTCCTTGACGGACTCGCCGAGCCGCTGCGCGCGATTGGCGAGACGCTCCTGCTCGCCGGCCAGCCGGCGCCGCGCATCTTCTCCGGCCGCGCCAGCCGCTGTGCGCGACGCCTCGTTCCCAATCCGCCGCTCGGCCTCGGCGATCTGGCGCGCTTCGAGCTGCAGATCGCCCATCGCCCGGCGCCGCTCTTCGGGCCGCGATCCCTGCATGCGCTGTTCGAGGCCGCGTAACTGTTCGCCGGCCTTCGAGCCGCGCGCGCTGGCCTGTTGCGGATCCTGGTTGCGCAGGTCGCCCGCGGCGTTGCGCATCTCTTCCGAGATTTCCCGCAGCTGCTGGCTCTCGCCGCCGGCCGCACGCTGCTGTCCCTGTCCGCCAGCGCCGCCCTGCATCTGCTTCGACAACGCCTCGGCCTGCTGGCGCAGCTCTTCCTGTTCTCGTGTCAATCGCTCGAGCTGCCGCTTCGCTTCCTCGGGGCTCATCTGCTTCTGGTTGTTCGCCAGGTCGCGTTGTTGTCGCGACAACGCTTCCTGCCGCCGCGCCAGCTCGCGAATCGCCGCCAGCGGATCGGCCTCGGCCTGCTGTTGCTGCGTGTTCTCCTGGGTCGTGCTCTGCGTCTCGTAATTGGTCTGCTGCTGCTTGCGCAGCTGCTGATCGAACAACGTCGAGAGGTCCGGCTGGTTACGGTTGCCGTTGCCGCCGCCACCGCGGGCCTGCTGCATCGCGATCTGCCGGCGGCGGATCTCGGCCGCGGCCCGCAGCAACTCCGCGAGCGCCTGCTCCTCGTGCGGAAGGGCCGGTGCGATGCTCAGCTTGTTGAGTTCCGTCACCGCCCGCCCCATCGCGTCAACCGCCTTGGGCAGCGGCTCATCGCCCGGACGCGTCAGGCCGGCGCGCGCGCCGAGCCGGCGCCGCTGCTGCACCATCTGCGCCGTCATCTGCTGCGCGATCTCGTCGGTTTTTTCCTGCAGCACGCGCTGCGCTTGCGCGACGGCGCGGATGTCTTGCGGCGAACGCGCGTTCGGGCCGCCGCGCCGTGCCCGCGCATCGAGCTTCCACGTCGCGGCCATGATGTCTTTCTGCTGCGCGATCAGGTCCTCGAGTCCGGTCTGCTCTCCCGGCATGCCGCCGGCACTGCTCTCCGCGGCGACGAATTCCTCTTCGTACGGCTTGATCTCCAAAAAGAAGATGTCGCTGCGCGACTCGGTGGACCGCCGGCCGCGGCCAACATCGGTCGCCCGCGCGTGATAGGTGATCACGTCGCCGGGTCGGACCTTCAGGTCTTCGAGGAACACCGTGTGGTGCCCCGTGGCCACGGCCTCTCGACCGGCGCTCGTGAGGGGAATGACCTTCTCCTTTCCGGTATTCGCCTTCACGACGAGCTCGAGCGATCTCACCCCGTAGTCGTCGTCGGCGCGCGCTTCGATCAGCACCTCCTCGAGGGGCGAGACCTGCTTGTCGCCAGCCGGGCGCAGGATGCGCACGTCGGGCGGCCGATCGTTGAGCATGCGGATGAAATATTCGGTGTCGCCGTCGTTCTTCAGGCCGTCGATGTCGTTGAGCGCAATGCGATAGGAGCCATCCTTCGCGACGGTCATGTCGGCGGTGAACACCCGGCTCTCGCCGCGCAGATCGATCGCCTGCCCGTCGCCGAGCCGCAGCTGCCCGTTGGCCACGGGTTTGTCGGTGTTGATGGTGAGCTGCACCCTGGTGCCGGCCGGGGCGAAGATGTCGCCGCCGTCCTCCTCGACACGCGGCTCGAGGCCGACGCCGTTGGGGTACTCGTAGCGAATGTCGATCTTCGAGATCCGCACTGGCCTGATCACCTCGACGTCGTATTCCGGCGACGCCGCGGATCCCGCGGTCACGAGGTACGGAAACGACGCGGTGATGTTGTTGAGCGTGATCGTGAATTCGTTCGGCGTCGTGCCAGGCGCCATCCGCGCCGTGCGCGCGGCCTCGCCGCGACCGACCGTGAGCATCGGCACCAACCCGCCTTCGAGGCCGGGAATGCGTGCGATCACCGTCACCGGTTCGCCTTCGCGCACCTTGGTCGATCCCGGGTGCACGTCGATCGCGTAGCGATGCGGGAACAGGTACGACCCCGCGACGTTCGCGGCGCGCCCGGCGGCGGGGGCGAACAACCATGCCGACGCGACGAACGCGAGGCTGCCGGCCAACGCGCCCATCGCCGCGTGGCTCACGATCACGTCCAGGTTCACGCCGCGCGCGGCGCGAATCGCATCGCCGATCAAATACCCTGTCACGGGATTGTCGTCGCCGCTCTTGTCGACCGCGGTGACGAGCACCTCGTCGAGGCCGCCGGCCCGCTCTTCGATGAACCGCGCAATCTGCCGATCGGAGGGTGGCTGGCGCAATGGCAACACCGCGAACACCAGCGATGACCCGGCGATCGCGGTGACGGCGGCCACGACGATGATGAGGGGGATGCCTTCGGAGGCGACGAGGCCGACGGCAAGCAGGCCAACCAGCAGCATCGCGCCGGCCGTTGCCGCGCCGAGCGTCCACGCGCCCAGCAGGGCGCGCCACTGCCCCCCTGCGCGCACGGCCGCGAGAATTGCCCGCAGCTCGCTGACCCGTTCGGTCATGTACGATTCTCGCCTTTCGTTACGCCGCCCGCAACCCTCGTTCAGGTCGCCCGGCGCCCAATCACCGCTTCGCTGGCCAGTGCGATAAGCATCACAATCAGCCCGATTTGCCACCAACGCTGTTGATCTTCGATCTGTTTCGCTGCCCCACCCGTTTCGGTCAAGGCGGCCCGATTGGTCCGCTCGATGGCTTTCGTAAACTCGTCCGCCGTGGTTGCAGCCGGATTCGACTCGCGAACGTCGACGTTGCCGAGCTGTTCACCCTGCGCCTCCCGCCCCCGGCTCAAGTAGCGCGCCGTTTCCACCGCGAACGGGACGAACGCCGGGTTGAGCGGGAAGCGGCTCCACTGGTTGTCGAGGTCCGAGGTGTAGATCATCAATCGGCCCGCGCCGACCTGCTCTTCCGTCAACGCCGGGTCACCGCCGGAGAACCGAGCCAGCACGGTGCGATCGGGGTGATCGTTTAGACGCCGGTACTGCTCCACTTGGACGTCGCCGAGCGCGCCGGACGGATTGAGAAATGGGCGAAAGATCGGATGGCGCCCGTCGCTCGCGACCATCGTCGCGCCGGGCGTGCGCATCGGATCGCCAGGCAGCGACAGGGTCACGCCGATGCTGTCCTGCAACGTTCCGGGATCGACGTCCGGCCCGAGGGCGACAAGGGCCTGCCCGCCGCGAGCGATGTACCCCTTGAGCAGGTCGCGGCCGGCACGATCGAGCGTGCGCGTGCCAAGCACGAACACGGCCGCGCGGCGCTGCAGATCGTCGGCGGCCCACTTCGCGACCTCGCGGCCGTCGAGCACGTCGACCCGGAACTCGCGGCCGCCTCCGGCCACCGTCAGCGCCCGCTCGAGATACAGGCCGCCGGTCGATCCGGTGGGGTCGGCCACGATCACCGCCACCGGCACCGCCGATGGGGGGTCGAGCAGCACGCGGCGCACGTTATCGAGCTGATACCCGGGGCCGTCCTCGATGTGTACTTCCGCGCGGCCGGTGCGCGGCAACGCCGCGGTGAGTTCGACATCGGCCGACGCCAGCGGCGCCACCACCACCTCGGTGCGCGCCAGCTCCTTGCCGTTGAGAAGCAGCCGCACCGGCGTCTTCGCGTCGAGGTTGCCGAAATTCTGCACCGACGCGAGCACGCGGCGATCGCGGCGTTCGGCGAACGTCACCGCGAGGTTCGACGCCGGCGGCGCGACGCTCGCGATCCGCACGTCGATGCCGTCTGGCAAGCCGCCCTCGTCGTTGGCCTCCCAGCCGGCCTGCTGCAGATCGGTGATCAGCACGACGCGCGCCTCGCGCGCGCCGACCACCTCGCTCGTACGCGACAGCGCGGTGCGGTAGCGCGTGCCACCGGGTCCGGGCGACAACGCCGCCAGCGCCGCTCGCACCGCGGATCGATCGGTGGTCGGCTCCACGGCCACCGCGGCCGCGTCGGCGAACGACACCAGGGCCACGGCATTCGACGAGGGAGCGTCATCGATCGCCTCGAGTGCGGCCGCGCGTGCGCGATCGAACTGGCCCGGCGCCGACAGGCTCATCGACGTGTCCACGGCGATCACGGTGAGGGCAGCGGAGTCGGGCGCCACCGCGCCGGCGAGATAGGGCCGCGCGAACGACACCGCCAGCAGCACCAGCGCCGCGACGCGCAGCGCCAGCAGCAGCAGCTCGCGCAAGCGGCGGCGGCGATGCTGCTGCACCGGCGCGCGGGTCAGCAGCCGCACGGCTGGAAAGTCGATCACCACTTCCGTCTTGCGGTGGAACAGGTGCAGCAGGATCGGGACGGCGGCGGCGAGCGCGCCAATCAGGAACAACGGCGACAGGAACGAGATGCCGAACATCAGCGCGCCCGGTGACGGGTCATCAGGTACGCCATCAGCCCCAGCTCGAGCGGCTGCGACGTATCGAGCTGGCAGTAATCAATGCCGGCCACACCCAGCTCACGGCGATAGAACTGGATCAGGCCCTGCATCCGTTTGAGATAGCCCTCGCGCACCGCGCTCGGCACGGCCATCACTTCTTCCTGCGTTTCCATGTCGCGGAAGCGGGCCGCCTGCTCGAACGGAAACTTCAGCTCGTAGGGATCGAGGATGTGGAACACGATCACGTCGGTGCCCCGATAGCGAAAATGCTTCAGGCCGTCGAGCACCCGCTCGGGCTCGTCGAGCAGATCCGACACGAGCACCACCATGCCCTGCTTGCGCACCGCCGCCGCCAGGTCGTTCAGCGGCTTGGCAACGTTGGTCTGCGATCCCATTTCCAGCCGCTCGAGCGCCAGCAGCACCATCCGCAGGTGGCCTGAGCGCGCACTGGCCGGCAGCAACGCCGAGATGCTGTCGTCGAAGGCGATCAGCCCGAACGAATCACGCTGGCGATGCATCAGGTACGCCAGCGCACCGGTGAGATACGAGGCGTATTCCAGCTTGGTGATCGGGCCCGACGCGTAGCCCATCGATGCGCTGACGTCGATCAGCAGGTGGCACGTGAGGTTGGTTTCTTCTTCGTATTTCTTGACGAAGTGCCGATCCGATCGCGCGTAGACCTTCCAGTCGAGCGTCGCGAGATCGTCGCCGGGCAGGTACTGACGGTATTCCGCGAACTCGACGCTGAAGCCCTTGTACGGACTGCGATGCAGGCCGGTCAAGAAACCTTCGACGATGGTCCGGGCCTTGAGATCGATCGTGCCGAGCCGCGCGATGATTGCCGGGTCGAGATACCGCGCGGGACCGGCCATTACAACCCGCTGGCCGGCAGCGGCACCGATTCGAGCAGCTGATCCACGATGCGGTCCGAGGTGATGCCTTCCGCTTCGGCGTAGAAATTCGGCAGCACGCGATGGCGCAGGATCGGCTTGGCCAGCGCCTGGATGTCTTTCACCGACACGTGGTGGCGGCCGTGCAGCAGCGCCCTCGCCTTGGCGCCGATCACCAGCGCGTGCGACGCGCGAAGGCCCGCGCCCCACTTCACCCACTTGTCGATGAAGTCGAGCTTGGCGCCGCGGCCGGGCCGCGAACTGTCGGCAATGCGCACCGCGTAGCGCACCACGTCCTCGGCCACCAGCACCTGCCGCACGTAATCCTGGATCTGGAGGATGTCCGCGCCGCTCAGCACGCGGTTCGGCTCCGCGCGCCTGGCCCCGGTGGTGTCGGTCACCACCTGCACTTCGTCGTCTTCCGAGAGATACGTCATGACTACGTTGAACAGGAAGCGATCGAGCTGCGCTTCGGGCAGCGGGTAGGTGCCTTCGAGCTCGATCGGGTTCTGCGTGGCGAGCACGAAGAACGGTCGCTCGAGTTGATAGGTGCGGCCCGCCGCCGTCACGTGGTACTCCTGCATCGCTTCGAGCAACGCCGCCTGGGTTTTCGGCGGCGTGCGGTTGATCTCGTCGGCGAGGAGGATCTGCGCGAAGATCGGCCCCTTGACGAAGCGCAGCGCGCGCGTGCCGTGGTCCTCGTCGAGGATCTCGGTGCCGGTGATGTCGGCCGGCATCAGGTCGGGCGTGAACTGGATGCGCTTGAAGCTGAGGTCGAGAATCTGCGACAGCGTCTTGACCAGCAGCGTCTTCGCCAGGCCCGGCACGCCGGTGATCAGGCAATGACCACCGCAAAACAGCGCCATCAACACCTCGTCGACCACCTCGTCCTGGCCGACGATGACCTTGCGAAGCTCCGACAGAATCCTCTGGCGTCCGCCGGCGACTTTTTCCGCCAGCCCTTCAACCGCTACACCCGTCGTGTTCATGCGACCTCAGCGTGGCAATGACTCAATGTGTCAGCGAATAGATCACTTCGTTGATCAACATCTGGTAGGCCTGCGCCGTCCACCTGATGTAGCCCTGATATTCCTGCGCGTTCGACCACTCCACACCGTCGCCCATGTCGGTGTTCCAGTTGATCAGCACCATCGGCCGCCCGGCATCGTCGAGAATGGCGCGGAGGTGCGCCGTGAAGCCGCCTTTCTCCCACGTGCGCCCGCTCAGGAACGACCCGAGCCCGGGGATCTGCGGATACTTGTCGATGCGGTAGAAGCACGAATAGATCGGGTGCGGCGGCGCGAGCTCGACGATCGGCCGATCGGGAAACACCCGCTCCAGCTGTTTCTGCGTCAGCTCCCACTCGAACGGCCCGTGAAAATCATCCATCGTCAGCGTGCCGCCGCGCAGCAGGAACTCGCGCAGGATCGGCACTTCGGAATCCTTCAGCACGAGGTTGCTCGGCTCCACGATGTAGATCCAGGGATTTTCCCAGAGCTTCGCGTCTTCGAGGGTCATCACGGCTGGCTCGCCGACGTCGATGGCCGTCACCGACTTGACGCGCCGCGACAGGTTCTGCTCCGCTGCGGGCGCATCGATGGCCCACGGATCTTCCCAATAGGACAAGCGCGACGCGGCGCCGCCTTCATTCTCATAGCTGCCGTAACGGATACGGACAAACGTCCACTTCAGGCCGGCGAACTTATTGCCGTCGACCACCGGAATCTGCGCGAGCGCCGTGGCGGCCCACGATCCACCGCCGGGCACGAGCGGACTCAGGGCCACGACCATCGCCAACACGGCGAGCCATCGCGGCCGGCCCATTAGCGTGACCCTCCGGACAGCTTGAGGAGCAGATCCTGCGCGCGCGTGAAGGTGGGCGCCACCATGAGCGCCTCCATCACCTGTTTTCGCGCGTCGTCCTTGCGGCCCGCCTGCAGCAGCGCCTCGGCGAGGTCGGCGTGGGCGCTGGCGCGATCCAGCGGCTTCGAGGCCACGGCGACGCTGAAGGCGCGAATCGCCTCCGCGGTGTCGCCGGCCTTGAGGGCCAGTTGTCCCAGCGCCGCCTGCGCCTGGGCGTCGAACGGATCGACCGCCACAACGCGCTGCAGAGCGGTTCGCACGCGCGCGGGCTCCTTGGTGCTGTCGAGCAACGTGACCAACTGGCGCGCCGAGACCACGTCGGTATTGGTGTTGGCGGTGAGCTGCTCGAGGGCGCGTGCCGCGCGCACCTTGTCGCCCTTCTTCATCGCCATCGCGGCGATGCCGGCATACGGACTGTCTTCACCGCCGGCGTTCGGAATCAGCTTCGCCGCGCGCTCGAACGCTTCGATCGCGGCGTCCGGATCCGATTCGGCGAGCGCGTCGCCCAGGGTCATCTGTGCCGCGAAGCTCTCCGGGTTGTCGGCAGCGATCGCCTTGAGCTTGTCGAGTGGCAGGCCGGGCGCGAGGCCCTCGGGCGTCTTCAGCATGCGGCGCAGCGTCGCGTAGCGCGTCTCGAGCATCGCGTCGAACGTTTTCTGCAGCTCGTCGATGTCGACGCCGAGCGCCGTCTTGATCGCCGTCTCGGTGTCGCTGCCGTCGGCATACGCCGCCACCAACGCGCGCAGCTTCGGCTGGCCGTGCGTATCGACGATGTGCTCGACGATCAGCGAGGCCTGGTAATACGCGTAGGAAATCGTCGCGGAGCTGCTGAAACCGGAATTGAGGTCGCGGATCTTGAGCGCCTTCCCGCTGTCGAGGAACCGCGCGAACGGAATATCCATGTCGCGGCCCCATTCCTTGCGGGCGCGGCGCTCCTCGTAGGTCGAGGTACCTTCGCTCAACCACCGCGGCAGCCGGTTGTTCGACAGCTGCAGCGTGATCACGTGGGCGATCTCGTGCCACAGCGTTTCGCCCCAGTTGAACGTGCCACGCTCGCGGGCCCTCGGCGAATCGATCGTCACCACGCGGCCAAAGCACGCGCCCAGCGCGCCGAGCATGCCGGGCAGGCCCAGCGTGCGCACGGCGAAGTCGTCGTGCTCCGGGAACATCTCGATCAGGATCGGCCCTTTCGGCGTGAACTCCCAACGCTTGCTCAGCGCATCGAGCGCCTCGCGCGACAGCTGCGGCACGTATTCCTTCATCACCGGCGATTCTTCCGGCGCCAGGCGGATCACCAGTTCGCCTTCGGTGATGGTGTCGAACGGCTCGAGCTTGTCGAGCAGCTCGAGCAGGTTGTAGGTCATGATGTCCCAGCGATCGATGCGGAACGCCGTCTCCAGGTTGCGGCGCGCATTGCGTTCGTCGCCGGTGCGCATCAGCTGCGCGCCGAGGTCGGCCACGGCGCGGAAATTCTCGCGGTCGAGCGCAATCGCCTTGCGCGTGTGCCCCACCGCTTCGTCGAAGCGGTAGTAATGCGCGGTGATATAGCCGACGGTGCGGTGAATCTCGCCGTAGGTGGGATTGATCGCGAGCGCTTCGGCCACGGTGGCGTTGTAGAGATCGGTTTCGCCGTCGACGTAGGCGAGCGCCGCCTTCATCGACAACGCTTCGAGATGCCGCGGGTTGACCTTCAGGACGCGGTCGATCGAGTCCTTGGCCTCGGCCTTCTTGTCCTGGTAGACGGACATCTGGGCCACCAGCAGGTGCGCAGCGAAATCATTCGGGTTCAGCTTGAGGGCGCGCTGCGCGAACATCACGGCCTGCGGCGGGTTCTCGTCGGCCAGCGCCTTGGCCATGCCGACCAGCGCCGGGCCGTAGTCGCCATCGACCTTCAGCGCTTCCTGGAACGACTTCGCCGCGTCGGCGTTCGAATACTTCTCGACGAACAGCTCGCCCCACTCGGTGTTGACGCGCGGATCGGTCGGCGCCAGGCCAGCGGCGTCCCGGAAATACGCCTGCGCATCGTCGATGCGGTGCAACGCGCGCGAGGCGCGCGCGGCCCGCAGGAAATCCCGCGCGGCGGGCGTGCGCACGTCGGCCGCGAGCACGAGTTGCAGCGACTGGCGGCCTTCGGTGCGCCGGCCAACGCCAAGCTGCAGCAAGCCGAGCTCGAGCGCCGCATCGCCGCCGGGATTGGCCGCGGCATGCGGCTTGAGAATCGTTTCGGCGCGCGCATAGTCGCCGCGCGCGGCGACGCTGAGCGCGTGATACACGGCGATGGCTTCGTCCTTGGGGAACTGCTGCGCGAGGGTGTCGATTTCCTCGAAGCGGCCGCCGCGCCACGACTTCTCCGCGGTGCCGCGGGCCGCGGTGACGTTCTGCCCCTGCTCAGCCGTGACGAGCGGCATGAGCCCTGCGGTCAGTGCGATGGCGAGGACGAGAAGCAGGCCGCGGCGAACCATCATGTCCGAGTATATGACGGCGGCGGAGGACTTGGGGTCTTGAGGAACGGCAGGACGTGGGTCTAGTACAACGGCCGCCAGGTGAAGAACATCAGGGCGACCAGGCCCTGGAGGATTGCGAAAAACGTGATCCATGCCGTTCGCTGGCGTGCCGGCACCACCGCGCCCATCCACAGGAACACCGGGAACAGGATCGACGTCACTCGTCCCATCGACAGCATCCCACCGGCCGACATCGGCGGCAGCACGTTCAGGATGATGAACACGGCGTACGGCAACCCGAACCGCCGATAGACGGGCCACACCGCGGCCAGCGCCAGCAGCACCGCGAGCGAATACAACATGTCGATGGTCTGCGTCGACGCGTAGTCGAAGAAACCGTTGGTGACGATGAAGTCGACTCGATCGGTGACGATCGAATCCAGGCTGCGATACACCCGGCCCCACGCCGCGTTCTGCATCGTCCACCGGAACGCGTTGCCGGTGAGCTGATACACGAACGCCGAGAACGCCAGCATGCCGAGACCGGGCGCCGATGCGGCGAGCAAGCGCGCCCCGATCGTGCGCCAATCAACGGGAGGCTTGTCCGCCGGCTTGTCCACCGAAGCGCCGGGCGCGTAGGTGGAAGCGCCGAGCGCGTAAGTGGCAGCGCTACGCGCGAAGGTGGAGCGCCATCGCGCGGCGTCCCATATGGGTCTGATCGCCATCAACCCGAGCACGACGGAGAGAAAGCACCCCGGCGGGCGCGTCAGGCCGCACACGAAACCCCAGATCGCCGATCGCCACAGCTGATCCTGCCGAAAGTGATACACGGCGCCGACCAGCGTGAGCAGGAACAGCCCCTCGGTGTAGGCGGCGCTGAAGAACACGGCAAATGGATACGCCGCCAGGAGCGTCACCGCGGCCACGGCGCGATCCTCGTCGCCAAGCTCGCTGCGCGCGAGCCGCAGGAAGTAGACCATCGCGAAATAGAACGCGACCATCGACACGCCCACACCGGTCCAGAGCGGCTGGCGCCCGAGCACCGCCGACAGGTAGCGCACCGACATCGGGAACGCCGGAAAGAACGCGATGTTCTGCTGATAGTCCTCACGCGCCTCGGGGTCGAACTGGTAGCCCTCGGTGGCGATGCCCACATACCAGCCAGTGTCCCAGCGCGCCGGCAGGTCGAGAAAGGCGTTGTCGTAGATGCGCCAGCGCTTCTGCGCTTCGGGCGGGAAGCCAACCAGGCTCACGGCCAGGAAGCCGATCAGGATTACGCCGATGCGCGTCGACAGATGGATCGGCAGCACCGTGCGCGTATCGGGATGCTGCCACCACCGGCGAATGCCGGCGACCACGCGTTGCGGCAGTGGGTGATGGCGAATGATGGCGTGCCTGACGCCGAGCGCGACGAGCGTCCACAGCAACGGCCGCCACCAGTCGGTGACGGAGACACGGACCCCAAAGACGACGATGCGGAACCCGCCGGCGATGAGAACTGAGAGAGCGAGGATGGCCATGAGGATGGCCACGGCGTCGAGCACCTTTGCCCACACGGGCAGTTTCACGCTGGCTATTTTATCCGCCTTCGCTCGCGCATTGCGTGGCGGGCTTCGGCGAGACTCGGCGCGTGCATCACTTCGCGCCGCGTCCCAACGCCCTATCCTCAACACGGATTCGCGCGATCATCAAGGCGCCGAATGCGATCGTCGCCAGCACGCCGGCGATCGGTGCCCACACGATCATCGCCACGCTGGCGATCTCGCCGACGACGGCGAGGTAGTTGGGATGTGAGAGAAAGCGGTAGGGGCCGGTGGTCACGAGCGGTGCGCCGGGCAGCACCAGCACGCGATAGCTCCACCGCGGTCCGAGCGATGTGATCGCCCACATCTTCAGCGCCTTGGCGAACCCGAACAGCGCCAGGCCCCACATCATCACCTCGCGCGGTGCGGGCCCGCCGAGCGCGCCCTCGATCCCCATCAGCACGAACGACAGCGGATAGGCCCAGCGCATTGCGTTGATCACGTCGCCCGGCGGCTCGATCGCGCCCCTGGCGCGAAGCTCGCGCTCGTTGAACGCCGACAGCGCCGCTTCACCGGCCATGATGAGCAGCGCCGCGATCACCGTCACCGCGGCAATGGCGATCGAGGGATTCATGTCGCAATTCGGGACCCGGAATCCGGGACCCGGGAGGAACAGTCTCCCGCGTAGCGAATGATCGTCTGGAACAGCGCGGGCAGGACGCGCGCCGCCGCGGCGGCTGTGCTCACGCCGCGCGGCGAGCTGACGAGCGATCGCAGTGCACGATTGAATCGCCACTTCGCGGTGAAGGTGGCGCGGCGTCTGGCGGCGAGCGCGAGGTGCGCGCGATCGAGTGGCGTGCGGCCCGCGCACACGTCGATCGCCACCGCCGCGGCCAGTTCTGCGCCGGCCAGTGCGAAGCGCAAGCCATCCCCCGTGATCGGATCGATGAAGCCGGCCGCGTCGCCGGCCAGCAAGAGCCCCGGCTCGCCGGCCGACGGCGCATCAACCGCCATCGGGCCGAGCACGGACGGGGACGCCACTGCGCGCGCCCGTGCGAACCGTGGCGCCAACTCCGGATCGTGATGCAGATAGTCGTGCAGGAGGTTGGCCGGTTCGCCGATCGGCGCATCGCCCGCGGCGTGCGGCACCACGAGACACGCATTCGTCAGTCCACCAGGGAGCGGGGCCACGCCGATGTAATGCCCCCGCCGCACGTGCATTTCTCCGAGCGTGGTGCATCCGTCGACATCACGGAAGTACGCCCCGATCGCCCACCGGCGCGGCGCCCGCGGTTGGCTCGACAACCCACGCCCGACGGCCAGTGTCGAACGCCGGCCGTCGGCCGCGATCACGAGTCGAGCCGGATGCGTGGCGTTGGAGTCTCCGCGACCTAGCACCAGTCCCGCCACGCGGCCGTCCGCGATCGCGGCCTCTTTCACGTGCGCCTGCTCTTCGAACGCGGCCCCGGCTGCGACGGCCTGCTGCACCAGCCAGTGATCGAGCACGTCGCGGGTGATGGCGCGGCCGGCGAGGCCGCGGCCGTAGCCGGCGCGCACGCGCACGCCGCCCGGTCCGGTCAGCAGCATGCCGTCGATCGGATCGCTGCACGCGGCGAGCGCAGTGGCATCGACGTGCCGCTCGATTACCGCCAGCGCGCCGGGGTTGAGCGTGTCGCCGCACAGCTTGTGACGTGGGAACCTGGCGCGATCGAACAACCGCACGCGCAGTCCGGCACGAGCGAGGATGATGGCCGCCAGTGATCCCGCGGGGCCCGCACCGGCGATCACCACGTCATCCATGGGCCTCACTCTGCGCGTTGGGGTGGGTCAACGCGACCGAGCACCAGGGCGCTGTTCTTCGATCCAAAGCCCAGGCAATTGCAGAGCGCGGCCGCCGGCTGCGCGTCGCGGCCGACGTTGGGGATGAAGTCGAGATCGCAGTCGGGATCGGGATCGGTCTGGTTGATGGTCGGCGGCAGGAATCCGTTCGACAACGCCAGCGCGCTCGCCACCACGCCCGCCGCGCCGCTCGCGCCCTGCGGGTGGCCGATCATCGACTTGGTCGACGAGCCGGGAATCTGTTCAGCAAGCTTGCCGAACGCCATCCGCGTGCAGCGCGATTCGATCGCGTCGTTGAGCATGGTCGACGTGCCGTGATAGTTGATGTAGCCAATCTCTTCCGGCGCGCGTCCGGACCTGGCCACGGCGTCCTGCATGCAGCGCACGATCTGCTCGCCGTCCGGATCCATCTGCACGCGGTGGTAGGCGTCGCAGGTCGAGGCGTAGCCCTCGATGGTGGCGTAAATGCGCGCACCGCGCGCGGTGGCCCGCTCCTCCAGTTCCAGCGCGAGCATCCACGCGCCCTCGCCGAGCACGAACCCGTCGCGCCCGCGATCGAATGGCCGAGACGCCTCGGCACCGCGATCGTTGTAACGGGTCGACACCGCGCGCATGCGCGAGAAGCCGAAGATCATCCCCGGCAGCACGCACCCGTCGGTGCCGCCGCTGAGCAGCACGTCGCACTCGCCCTGCCGCAACAGCATCGCGGCGTAGCCGAGCGCATCGGTCGAGCTCGTGCAGCCGGTAGAGAGCACGTGGCTGATGCCGCGCAGGCCGAGCGCGATCGAGATCTCGCTCGACACCATGCCGCAGATGCCGACGGCGATCGCGTACGGCGTGACGTGCTGACCGTTGTTCTGGAAGAAGTCCTGGTATTGCCGCTCGCCGACGTCGATGCCGCCGCCGCCGCTGCCGATGATCACGCCGGCGTTGGGCTCGGCGAACGCCAGGCCGGAGTCGTTCCACGCCTCGCGCGCGGCGAGCACGCCGAACAGGGCGGCACGGGAGTATCGCCGTGGATCGGCCCGCGCGTCACGAGGCGCCAGCTCGCCCTCGAGCGTCACCGCCGAGGAAATGTCGACGGCCGGCACCGGCGCGGCCACCCGGCATGGATAGGTCGAGACGTCGAACTCGGTGATGGCGCGCGTTCCGCTCTGGCCGCTCTTGATCGCGTCCCAGAACCTATCGCGCCCCACGCCGAACGCCGACACGACGCCGATACCGGTGATGGCAACGCGCGGTTGCTTCAGTAGCATGCGATCTCGTCCTTATAATAGCCGCCGTGAAGACGCTCTTCGCCTGGATCGGCGCACTGCTCTTCCTCGTGTCCTTGCTCTCGTTCGGTCTGGTCTACGGAGGGCGGCTCGGCGTGCCCGCGCCACCCAGCCCGGCCGTATGGCGCGACGTGCTCGACAACGTCGTGCTGTTCACGATCTTCGCGTTGCACCATTCGATCATGGCGCGGACCGGCGCCAAGGCGTGGCTCACGCGCGTGGTGCCGCCCGATCTCGAGCGCAGCGTCTACGTCTGGATCGCGTCGCTGCTGTTTCTGATCGTGTGCTGGCTCTGGCAACCGCTTCCCGGCCTCGTGTGGGTGGCGACGGGCGTGCCGTTCTGGATCCTCGTCGCCATCCAGATCGCCGGCGTCTTCCTCATCCTCCACGCCGCGCGCATCGTCGGCGTGTGGGAGCTTGCCGGCGTGCGCCAACCCGATCACTCGAAGCCGATCGATTTCAGGGCCACCGGTCCCTTCGGCATCGTGCGCCATCCCATCTATCTCGGATGGGTGCTGATGGTGTTCGCCACGCCGGTGATGACCACCAGCCGGTTGCTGTTCGCGGCGACGAGCACCGCGTACCTGATCGCGGCCATCCCGCTCGAGGAGCAGTCGCTGGTGGAGGCGTTCGGCGAAAAGTACCGCGCCTACCAGCGGCAAATGCGGTGGCGGCTGCTGCCCTTCGTCTGGTAACATTCCTCTCGAGCGCAGCAGGCGCCGGCGGGTTCGCGCGAAGGGCCAAGCCCACTGTCGGTCTCACCTCAACGGCACGTACACCACCGTGCTGCCTGTCTGCGAACCACGGGCTTCAGCATGGAGGTCGTATGACGCCGAAGCAGCTGCCCGATTCCCCCAATCTCGAACAACTGAAGAAACAGGCGAAGTCGCTGCTTGGCCGCGCGCACGCCGGTGAGGCAGAGGCGCTCGCGCGCTTCACGTCGCTCCCCGCCTTCGCCAGCACGCCGATTAGCAGGCTCGATGCGAACGAGCTGGCCCTGCACGACGCGCAATCGGTGATCGCGCGCGAGCATGGCTTTCCGTCGTGGAATGCGCTGCGGGAAGAAGTCGAATCGCGCGCGCTGACGTTCACGGACGCGATTGACGAGTTCGTGCGCGCCGCCTCCGACGGCGGCGTCGATCGGGCCCGGCGGTTGTTGACGCTGCATCCCGGCATGGCGACGGCGACGTTGCAGACTGCGTTGGTACTGGGAGATGCCGCAGCCGTCGAGGCGCGGCTGAAGGAACGGCCGGATCTTGCGACCACGCCGGGTGGACCGCAGCAGTGGGAGCCGCTGCTCTACGCGTGCCACACGTGCCTGCACCGCGACGAGCCGCAGCGGATGGATGGGCTGCTCAAGATTGCCCGGCTGCTGATCGCGCTCGGCGCCAATCCGAACGCCGAGTATCACTGGAACTGGCATCCTGAGCTGCCTCGCACGGCGCTGTGGGGCGCGCTGATCGTGATGGGCCACATGCCGCTGGCGCAGGCGCTGCTCGAAGCCGGCGCCACGCCCACCGACGGGGTCTCGGCGCACATCGCCGGCGGGACCGGCAACATCGCGGCCCTCGAGTTGCTGCACCAGTTCGGCATGAATGTGAACGGCATCCCTGGCGGAGTGCCGCCCCTCGTCTACATCCTGACCTGGTCCGAGGACCCTTCTGGGCCGCGCTGGCTGCTCGAGCACGGCGCCGATGCGAACCTGCCGTGGGGCCCCGACCACGAATCGCCGTTGCATGTCGCGGCCAGGCGATGGGACGTGGCGTTGGTGGAGCGACTCGTGGCGCATGGCGCTCGTCCGTCGCGCCGGCGGGCCGACGGCTACACGCCGCACTCGCTCGCCGAGCTGCACGGCAATCGCGACATCGCGACGTGGTTGCTGGCGCACGGCGCTACCAATGAACTCTCACCGCTCGATCAGTTCATTGCCGCCGCGGCGCGCGGCGATCGCCCTGCCGCCGAGGCCATGTTGCGGGGCCATCCCGGTCTGCAGCAGGCCCTGCGGTACGAGCATCACTTGCTGTTGCACCGCCCTGCGGAGAGCGGCAACGCGGCCGCGCTCGAAACGATGCTCGCGTGCGGTTTCGATCCACGCGCGACAGACAAGGACGGCGTCACGCCATTACATCGCGCCGCCATGGGCGGACATCCGGACGCGGCCAAGGTGCTGCTGTCGTTCGGCGCGCCCGTCGATGCGCTCGACGGCATGTTCGCCGCGCCGCCGCTCGTGTGGGCGGTGGAAGGCCGCAGCCACGCGCAGCCCGGCGCCGATCACGTGGCTATGGCGCGCGTGCTCATCGATGCCGGCTCGCCGGTCGACTGGACGCCGCCGCCGGGATCTCCCGGTCCGGAACGCACGCTGGACGGACTGCGGCAGCTTCGCCGCGACGCCGCCCGCGTCAGCGCGTAATCGTCAACGGTTGTCGAGGGTGCGGAGCGCTTCGTCTTTCAGAATGATGAACAGGCCCTGGCCCTCGGCCACCGCTCGCCCGCTGAGATCGGTGAGCGTCGACCGGATGGTGATCTTGCGTCCGTCGACGCGCTCGATCGCCGCTTCGATGATCGTCTCGCTCTCGACTTTCAGCATCGAGATGAACTTCACGGTAATCGTCGCGGCCACCACCCGGTGATGGTGCATCCAGCACACCGCGCCCATCGCCTCGTCCAGCGCCGCCGCCATCGCGCCGCCGTGCACGTGCCCCGGCGGTCCCATCGTCTTCGTGCCGAACCACGCCTTGGCGTAGAGCTGCGGATCGTTGGGCGTACGGAAATAAGCGATGCGGACGCGGCTTGTCTGCCGTAGCGCATCGCGCGATGGTGGATTGCCTTCGTGCAGGAAGGTGCCTTCAGGAGACGGAAAGGGGACGACGGGTTCCCAACCGGGTTCTGGATGCGCGACGGGCGCTGTCAACCGCGCCACCGCGTCGCGGGGCTGACGCTCACCCGCGCCAGCCGCGTCGTTGGGCTGGCGCTCAACCGCGCCAGCCTTTGGTGGGACGCGTAAAACGCGCCGGCAGCTTCGCGCGGTCGATCGGCTGCTCAGGCGGCGCTTCGGCGGCAAGTTCCTCGGCCTCTTCGTCCTTCGGCAGACCGTCGAGCTGATCGGTGAACAACAACGAGTGCAGCGACGGCACTTCGAATTTCTTGCCGCACGTCTTGCACGTCACCTCGTCGTCCAGGCGCAGCAGGTGATCGCGGAGCTTGTCGAACTTGGCGCGGTCCTCCCCCTGCGGCTGGCGGTCCTTGCGCTTGGTGCGGCGCATCCATCGGATGCTGTACTCGTTGGTCCGCTTGCAGCGCGGGCAGGCATACTTCGCCGGCCGGGTTTCGGGTTTTTCGCTGAAGAACGCTTTCTCGTCGAACGCCACCCCTAGATAATACCGGTAGTGTCGGTTGTCTTCTACGTCTCGGGCCATGGTTTCGGCCACGCCTCCCGCTCGATCGAAGTCATCAACGCGCTGGTCGATCGCCGCCCCGACCTGCGCATCATCGTCCGCTCCCAGGTCGCGTCGTGGCTGTTCACCCGCACCGCGCGTCCAGGGGTCGAGCTGTCACCTGTCGAAACAGACACCGGCGTGGTGCAGATCGACTCCATCCGGCTGGATGCCGCCGAGACGATCCGGCGCGCCACAGCCTTCATGCAGTCGCTCGATCGGCGTGTCGCAGACGAGGTCGCCTTTCTTCGCGCCGCCCGGGCACAGTTGGTGCTCGCCGACCTGCCGCCGCTCGGCATCGTTGCCGCACGCGCCGCGGGCCTGCCCGTGATTGCCTACGGCAATTTCACGTGGGATTGGATTTACGCCAACTACGAAGGCGGTGACGCGCTGGCGCACCAGATCGGCGAGATCTATTCACACGTGCCCCTCACCCTGCGCCTGCCGATGTGGGGCGGCTTCGAGACCATGACGAACGTGCGCGACCTGCCCTTCGTCGCCCGCGTGTCGCATCGCGATCCGATCGACACCCGGCGCGCGCTCGGCATCCCGCTCGACCAACGCGTGGTGCTCACGTCGTTCGGCGGCTACGGCCTGCTCGGCGCCGCCAAACCGTCGGCGCCTGGGTATCACATCCTGTGGCCGGGAGAATTCAGCGAGTCCGCGATGTACGACCGCGGCTTCAAGTACGAAGACGTGGTCCGCGCGGCAGACGTCGTGGTGACGAAGCCGGGCTACGGCATCATCTCGGAGTGCATCGCCAACGAGACCGCGCTGCTCTACACGTCACGCGGCAACTTCCGCGAGTACCACGCGCTGGTCGAGGCGATGCCGAAATACCTGCGCTGCGCCTACATCGATCACGAGGATCTGTTTGCGGGGAACTGGGCGCCGCACCTGGATCGGTTGCTGGCGCTGCCCGCTCCTCCGCCGAAGCCCGCCACCAACGGCGCCGAGGTCGCTGCAGACGCCGTCCTCCGTACATACGACGGGCGGGACTTCCACCTTCGCGCGTAGCGCTTCGGTGGACAAGAAAGTCCCGCCCCTACGATTCGCACCGGCACCGCCCGTTGGCACCTATGGCACCCGGCACCAGGCACCCGCCCTTTGGCACCAGGCACGAGGCACCCGTTCTTTAGTCTTTGACCACCGTAATCAACGTCCAGATCTTCGGGACGTTGACCTTCTCGATCGACACCGGCGTCAGGTTCGCCTGATCGAGAAAGCCCGGCAGGTCCAGATCCGCGGTGAACCCGATGTGGACCGTCATCGGCGAGATCGCCGTTTCGATCTTCGACATGATCGGGTTGAAGCTCTTGAAGTGGTTCAGGATCACCACGCGCCCACCGGGCCGGCACACGCGATACATCTCGCGCGCCACTTCCACCGGGTTTGGCACCACGCTGATCACGTACGGCGCATAGACGACGTCAAAGGAGCTGTCGGCGAAGCTCATCTTCGTCGCGTCCATCTCGATGACGTCGCAATTCTGTTGCCCCTTCTCCGCCA